>CAXEKM010000418.1:0-8369 GCA_963996645.1 uncultured Marinoscillum sp. | reverse complement strand
TGTCTCAGGACAGGTCGGGAATGTAATCGGTGGAACTTGGAAGGGCATCGATTACCTACGAATCAAACCTTCCAGTGTAGCGAACCCAAGAACTGAAGGTCAGATTGACCAGCGTTCTAAGTTCTCAACTGTATTGAAGTTCTTGCAGCCAATGACAGACTTCCTTAGAGTTGGTTTTAAGCAGTATGCCAACAAGATGACGCAATTCAATGCGGCCATGTCATACAACCTGAACAATGCCATTACAGGAGCTTACCCCAACTTCATGGTAGACTATGCAAGTGCATTGGTCTCAAGAGGAAACCTGACTGGTGCTGCGAATGGTGCAGCTTCTTCTCCAAGTGCTGGAAACGTAGAAGCGACCTGGACAGACAATTCAGGAAGTGGTAGTGCCTTAGCAACGGACAAAGCTCTGATTGCTCTTTTGAATACCACAAGAGGTGAGGCAGTTTTCACAACTGCGGGACCAGCAAGATCAGTTGGTACAGCAACCATTCCAGTGCCTTCTGAATACTCAGGAGAAGACGTTGAAGTCTTCTTAGGGTTTGTATCAGAAGACGGAACTAAAGTTGCTAACAGCTCTTATTTAGGCTCTGTAACAGTTGCGTAAAGCGATTGGTGTTTTCGATAAAAACCGCTTCCTTTGTGAGGCGGTTTTTTTATGTCCGCTCCGCTCCATTTTTCCTTTCTTTATCCCTTATTTAGCTGTTTAGCTATAGTTTTTGTTGCTTATCTGTACCTATAAGCACGTAACTACCTGATAATCAACGTACATTATATTTTGTATCGGGAAGTAATGGCTATTCACCTCTATCAATCAAAAAAAGCACATAGGTACATTGGGGAGTCTGTATATATGGATGAACCCTGGGATCAAACTCAAGTTGACCCACTGTCTGTTTGGTATGTCGATGTATTCTTTATAAAAAGAGAACGTTATCTGGTTTTTGCTAATCCTCTAACAAAACTATCTTGCTTTATCTTCAGATATTCAAAAAAAAGTCATCCAGATTTTCTTGAATCATTTAAACAGTCGTTGACTACCACGCTTCGGGCAGCAGAAATAAATCCGCAAGTCTATCTTCAAAGATTTGATGTGCTTGTACCATTCACATCTACCAACAAATCAGCCTCCTCTCACATATCTCGTTTGAAACAAGAATATCAATGGATGCTGGAAGAGGGAAACCACCTACTTAACCCTCCTGATGATGAACTATATTACAATCAAATCATAGCACGGGACATTTGCAGCTATGGAGGAAAAGACTATGACTATCCAAGCAAACGATTTTATCATGAACTTTTGCTTAGAAGGTGGACATCTTAATCCATCACTCTAAACACCGGATAGCGCAAGTACTCTGGTTCACGGTGCTTGGATCGCTGATAGATATACTCTAGTTGCATGTAGGCACTCTTAGCCAGATCAGGATCATTTTGCTTTGCACTTTCTAATTCTGACTTTATCTCAGGATTCTCCTCTAATAATTCCACTGCATAGTCTTCAAACACATAAGACGAGAAATGCTCCTTTTGCTGCAAGATTGCATCAAAGAAATTCCAGGCAAAGAATGAATCTGGTGCTTCTGGTTCCAGTGTCTCCACGATGTAGCGATTACGCCATTGACTGACAGGAACTAACACATCACCTGCTCTGAAATTCAACGTTTGACTAGTGGTTGAAACTTTGACTTTACTGTGCATGTAGTGTCCTTCATAAGGAGAACGGCTCGTTTGATAATCATCGATGTAATAAGACTCTACTGCTATCGTGGTGTCTTGCCTTAAACGAACCATTTCAACCTGATTTAGCTCTAACAACTCAATCACATCAGTCCACTGCTGAGGAATAAGGTAATACTTCGGAGCCTTTATGGTTTTATTTGCGACATATTGATTCTTGTACTTTACCTCTTTTGTAAATGGCTGACTATGGTCATATTTCAATCGTTTCAGTCCAGAAATGTCACTTTCTATATAAGTAGGTTCGTATCCTTTAAACATTAGCGGAGTATAACGTGAAGTATCCACCGCCCATGATACCTCAAAATCCTTTTGCTTAGCTGCAGTCAGTTTAGTTTCCTCTCTTAGGTCTATGAGTTCGTCAGAGTGTCCCTCCAGAAACTCCAACATGATTTGCATTAATCCATAAGTTGATTCAACACGCTGCTGATAGGTTTTCAACATGTGCGTTTCACTCATCAATCCCACTGTATGAAAGAGTGCTGCATAGCCTGTTGAGTATCTCGGCCAATCGACAAACTCCGTCCATCCTTTGTCCGGTGTATGCCCCCAGGCATTCACATAAGGAACTGGTGAAAAACCTTTCTTTTCCATGTTTTCAAAAGCGTATGGCATAAAAACATCCGTCACATACTCACCCAGCTTACCACCCAGCTTATCTTTCTGTGTTCCCAGTAACATCATAATGTGCTGATAATCTGCCCCGTTGCTAACATGTGTATCTAAAAACATATCTGGATCATAGACCTGAAAGAGCTCTTGAAACGAACGAGAATTTCGGGTATCTGATTTGATAAAATCACGATTGAGATCATAATGACGTGCGTTGCCTCTGAACCCATACTCAACTGGACCATTTTGATTGACTCGAGTGGTCCCATTTCTATTCAGTGCTCCTCCAATGTTGTAAAATGGAATGATGGCGATAATCACCTTATCCAACACCTTCTTGTTTTTCTTTTTATTCTTCATCAGGTCCCGAGCAAACATCAGACTAGCACTTACACCATCAGATTCACCAGGATGTATTGCGTTGTTAATTAACCAAACAGCTTTTCCAGACTTTTCAATTGCTTCTGGAGTTTTCTCTCCTCCTGTACTGATCAGCACCACATTTAGTGGAATACCAATATCAGTTTGTCCATGAGTGACAATACTTACCTCATCATACTGCTCATCCAAGGCACGATAGAATGACATAGCTTCTTCATAGGTAGCCGTTTCTTTATATCCAGATTGCTCATATCGAGTCAACAATTGAGCATTGATGGAAAACACAGTACTGATAAGTAGAAAAGAAAAAACAATTTTCATGTAAGCTAATTTTCGCCAATGATAATCAGCGAAGGGTTCAGTATCAAGACAATTGTTTTGAATGGTAAGAATTCTTTACTACTTAGGAGACGCCTTTCCTATTAAAAGGTATTTTAGAACAAATAACCTGAAGAGAATTTCAGCAAGAAAGAGCACCCCTCTAGACTATAAATTGATTACTAGTGGTTTATCTACTTGTTTATTCCTACATCCTATCCACGTTTAGTAAAAGAAAAGGGCACCAGTTTATAAAGAGCCCTAGAAAAGTTAAACCGGTAGCCCTTTTCATTACAACGATTCACAACACAAAAATCATCGTTTGCCCTTTCGGAGTTTTCTGTAAGCGTACAATCCGCCTGCACCAAGAAGGATTCCAAGACCCCCATCTATTGGAGTAGCTGGTGGGGCCCCTTGTGCAAAAACCGGTGTAAAAAATAGAATGAACACCACTACCATGACTGTTTGAGTGAAGAGTTGTTTCTTCATAATAAAAATTGTTTTGAAAAGTTTTTTTTAACTATTGTAGAGATACCTTTTTCACAAAGTCTCCATATATGAGTAGGTATATTCCATCCGCAACGGCCGATAGATCCAAAATATCATTGGATACATTAGGGTATTCTTTTATTGGATGTCCGGTTAAATCCACAATTTTCAATATTTGAGGTTGAGTGCTATTAGACACTCTAACTTGCTTATCGTAAACGATTACTTCCAGAGACTTATCCAAGGCCTCTGTGAGTGTATTATCTGAAATAAAAAGCTCAAACCTATCTGGGTGTGCTCCTTTTTTAGACTCGAAAACATATGGCTTATGCTCGGAAAAACTCACAACTTCGCCTGTTATATGATCTTTCAAATAATAGTGATCTCTTTTACTATCTTCGGAAATAGATAGCACATAAGTATCCAAATCTGCAGTATTGTAACCTACAGAAACTGATTGATACTTTGGATTAGCTGTATGAATTGCCAGTTTTTCACCATACTTCGGCATGTAAATTAAATTAGGTGCTGTTTCCTGAAAGACTGGAGCATCATATCCCTTGGTCATTTCATCACCGCTAATGTCTTGATTCCAGGCAAGAATCGCTTGGCTCAATTGTGTTCCATTTCTGGATGACAGGTTCAATAGTATAAGTGGCAGAGCATCCTGATCCATTCTATAAAAATGGTCATCTGCATTCTCCCCAACCACTCGCATATCCTCTGTAAAGGTGATATCTCCTGCTGAACCATCTAATTTCACGAAAAAACCCTGTGTGGATGAAACATGGCCGTTCCACCGATTTTCATTATTCTCTCCATTTAAGTCAGTAGCTCCGACTCTGTTTGCCACTACATAATCATTATTAGACCCTCTACCTTCATCAGACCCGTTATCATCCCATAAATAAATGGCCCCAGTAATATTCGTATTTACATCAAGGAACAAATTAATATCTATTGCTGCAGCATATGGATTACTGACAAGGTGCCAACCATCATTTACATAACCCGCCGCGTAAGTGATGGTTCCATCATTGGGAATTCCAGAAAAGGAAAGGTTTTCCTGAAAAGCTTGAGTGTAACCTCTGCCTGGCTGTAGCATCTCTGATGCTGCATTAACCCACCTATTCAGTGCCTGCTCTTCTTCAGCGAGAGACTCATCATATGTATAGACATGTGTCCCTAGTAGGCTACCGGTGATTTCTGAAGATTGCTTTACCGGTGAGCCTACAAAGGAATATCGACCATCGTCAAATCGGGTACTTTTCTTTACTTCAACCGGAGAGCCTCCATGCATATTCCTTTCGTAGGTAATCAAAGAGCCACCAGACTCAACGATCAGCCTACCATTGTTAATCAAATGACCTAGAACTTCCAATGTGAAATCACTTTCCACTGTAAGAGTTGCTCCTGGCTGTATTCGAAGACTGTGAATACTCATACCTTCCTCATGCAGCCTAAAATCACCCTCTATACGAACATTATCATTTATCTGAGGTACATTTCCTTCCAGCCACTCATTGCCATTCCAGACTAATTCATTTTCGTCGAATCCAGCATCAACCATGATCAGCCCACCTTCCAACATTGCACCTCCCGTGTGAATATTAAAATCTCTAAGCTTAATGTAGTTAGTGCCCCCATCAGTAATTACAAAGAATACTCCAGAATAATACTCCCCATCCACATAAGTGGTTCCATACAAGTTACCATTAAGCTCTACTAAGCCTCCTGATGGGGCAGCGCCATCTACCGCACTAAACTCATGAATAACCTCCAGGTTGCCGGATTCAGTATCAAAAGCAAATATTGATCCTGCGCCATGTAATCCACCGCGATGAGAAGAGCCCCAAAGCCGGCCTCTGTACACCGTCATCCTTCCATTGGCATCCGCACTTTCTTCTGCCATAAAATGATACTCAATTGTCAACTGGCCTGTAACAAGATCAATACTAAAAAGTGTCCCTGAATTAAAATCTCCTCCTAACCTTGTTGTACCATATAACTTCCCTTCATATTCAGTCATCGTACCGTAGGGATACTGACCGTCACTTCCACTAAACTCATGTACGACTGTAAGATCGGTTGGATTATCTGGATCAAGCTTATAGACTACACCAAGATTATGCTCACCTCCCACATCTGTGACTCCCCATAAGTAACCTTCTGATTCAGTTAAACCTGAACTAGGCGAATTTCCATCCTCTTGCGTGAGAGAATGCTCAATCGTGAAAATTTCACTATCCATATCAAAAGAGTAGATCGCACCATATTGTCCTGCGCCTATCAGTACTCCCCATATTTCACTACCCACTCTGGTCAACCGATATAGAGGATTTCCTTCATTGATCACAAAATGATGATGCATTTGGAAATCCTCCCCGGTGGTTGTAATTGAATAAATGACACCAAACCCATTAGCTCCACCCAACATTACGGTACCCCATAGACGGTCATTATACAAAACAAGCTGGCTGAGTGCTGTATTATCCCCTATATGGTTTCCGAATTCAAAAACAGTCTTATTTATGTTTGTCTCAAGTGTATAAGTGAAAATGGAACCTTGGGCATGTTCACCTCCCTGGTAAGTTGTTCCCCATAAGTCATTCCCAACCAGGGTTAACCCCGACCTGAAATCATCAAGCACATCAAACTCTTCGAGCACACGAAGCGTCTCCAATTCTGGATTGAATGCGAATAATCCTCCCAAGTCCTCATTAAGGCCGGAGGTTGTCATGCCTACAAACACAGTATCTGCCCATATAAGTTTGTTTACTGGATTGCCTCCAGATGCTTCTGAGAAATCATAAATTTTGGAAAATCCGGCTATTGGATCCACAGTGAAAATTGTACCTAGATCATGTACACCTCCCAGCATTGTAGAGCCATATATAACACCATCTACATTGGTGAGCTCACCTTCTGCATTGCCACCGTCTACAGGATCAAAGTGGTGAATTATTTCAAATTCATCACCATTCTCGCTTATTGAGAAGAGCGTACCCAATCCATTATCACCGCCTAACTTAGTGACACCCCAGAGGCGCTCGCCATCATAGGTCAATCCTGGTGCTGGCTGCTCTCCTATCTGGAAATCATGAACCTTCTCAAACCCTGTCCCATCCAGATGGTACCTAAAAATAGTTCCTTTCATGTACTCACCACCAGAAGAAGTCACTCCCCATAGCTGATCACCTAGCTGAATCAAAGAGCCAGGATAACGACCATACTTCAGAGCTTGGAAGTCGGAAAATTCAAAATGTTGCTCATACTTAAATGAAATGAGATCTAAACTAAATATGGAGCCAATCTCACTTGCACCACCATTATGAGTGGTTCCCCAGAGTTTCCCATCATAGTACAGTAGTTTACAATCCGAATTAATATCCGCGTAGAAATGGTATACATCATGATAACCTGTACCATCAAGATTAACAGTAAAAATAGTACCATGACCAGAGAACCCATCTTCTGTGGTGATTCCCCACAACTTATCTTGTGCAAATGTGAGGTATCGAGATGTGGGATGAATACCTTCATCAAATCCTTTGAGAACTCTAGCTTTAGTTCCATCTTCAGAAATACCAAAAACGCCATATGCACCTGCTCCGAAAAACTCTTGCGTTTGTCCAAAGACAGGGTATTGGGACAGTAATAATCCAATAAGTATTAGTATGAATAAAAAAGCCTGACTTTTTAAGCTATTACTGATTGATTTCTTTTTCATGAGATTTAAAATACAGTTTAGTACATCTAAAAGGTCTGGCACATGCCGGACAACTGATATTCAAATCTTCAATGAGAACTATTTAGAAACCTGCCAAAAATTTTACATTTACGCCAACAAATCGTAACAACCTATTTTTCAGGTACTTACAAATTTTTTATGATATGAATTTCACAAATTTATTTCCAAATCTGCTTTCCATTTGCTTTTTGAAATAGGTAACATTCTTCACACCTATGGCCATGGAAGCTTCCTTCAATGAGGATACCTGTTGTGATGAAAGCATTTCATATGCAAATTTGTATTTCAAATCATTCTGATATTCTAGAGGTGTCATTCCTGTTAACGTCTTTATCATGCGGTACAGGTTTCGATTACTCGTCAGGAGTTCATTAGCAAGTTCTTCTACAGATATCTGACGATCAATATGCTTGATGAGGTAATGATCCAATTTATCTAATACCGTTTCCCTTAAATCAGATTCAGCATGTACCTGCTGTCCAGTTTGCTGAGCACCATTGAGTAAATTGCGTACTCTTAGAATCATTTCTTCCTTATCAAATGGCTTACTTAAGAAGTCATTCACTCCTTTATTTAGCACCTCTCTTCGCTCTTCAAGCCCTACTCTAGCTGACACAACCAGTATTGGCAATTTGGTAAATCGGGGATCATCGTTCATTGCATCTAGTAAACCAAAACCATCCATAAATGGCATCATCAAATCGGTAACTACTACATCTACCTTACGCTGCTCCAAAACTTTTAGTGCTTCCTCACCATTAGTCGCTTCTAGAACATTAAAATGTTCCTGTAGAACTTCATGAATATATCCTCTTACATCATCATGATCATCTACTATCAACACTACTTCATTTCCCGTCTTAGGGTTGGTGCTAAATTTCCGAACCACATGTTCCTGAGGCTGCAAATTTGCTAGAGAAAACTCCTTAACACTCGATGGAACTACAGCTTCCACATCCTTGTCCAAATTATAAGGAAGAAAGACAGTAAATGTAGTGCCCTTGTGTATTTCGCTCTCTACTGTGACCACTCCGCTATGTAGCTCCACAATCTCTTTCACCAAACTGAGCCC
>CAXEKM010000417.1:0-6728 GCA_963996645.1 uncultured Marinoscillum sp. | reverse complement strand
TTGATTGATGAATTTTCTACTGATGGAGTGCTTGGTGTAGACTTTGATTATACCGTAGAGGATTTTGAAACCATTTCCTTACAATCATACAATGGTCCAACGACTTTGCCATCAGGTGATTGGGAATTTGTAGATGCTTATGGAAATGATGTGCCAAGTAATAGTGGTTCTTTCTCTATTGGCTTGACTACAGAGTCAGGGCAAATTACGACTCCATATTTAATTGGTGGTACAGATGTATTCTTCATGTATTATGGGGCGGATGTTAATTTCACTGTCTATGAACAACAGAATCAAGCTCCTTTTGAGTTGGTGGCTTCACTGACTGGTAATGATTTTTATGAAGAGTTTCAATACTATACATCTGAAACTGATTCTGTCAGGATTAGGATTTATGTTGGAACTGGTGCAGGTGACTTAATTGTCGATGATTTCCAATTTGCCCCTGTTCCTAAGTTGGTGAATAATCAAACTGTAGTAGAATCGAGTGCATTCATTGATAATAACAAAGTGACTATCACTTTCTCCGATAATGTATATGCTACCAATGCTGGTTCAGGATTACTTGATATGTCAGATTTTACAATTACAAGTAATCCTCCGGGATTAAATGCCCAATTTACATCAGTACTTCAAGCAAGTGAGGGTGAGCCACTGGTTACATTCCTATTGTCTCAGGACTATAATCCTACAGGTGTAGAAACCATCGATATCGGATTTGCTGCTAATTCTATCTATGATACGAATGGTGCTGTGGTAAAAGATAGTGTGGTTACATTCACTCTATCTGATTTGTCGGCTCCTATTGTAACAGCGAATACCAATGGTGGATATTTGAATTCTACTATTCTTACTGGAACAGTTGATGATGCTACCTCAACTGTCACAGTTGGATTGGCAGATAGAGGGGCTTATGAACTAACCACACAAGATGGTAATACGTGGAGTTATGATTTATCAACCCACACAGATTGGATCGGAGAAGGAAGCTATACTTTCTTCAGAGTCGACGCAGTGGATACTGCTGCCAATGTTGGTACAGTAGAAGAAACTTTAGTTATTGACTTGACCGCCCCTACCGCTCCAACGGTTACAAGCTTGAGTAGCACAACCAGTGCATTTACTCTAAGTGGAACTTATGATGAATTGGGAACCGATTATCTAAGAGTTTCATTAGATGGGGTTTCATGGGATACTCTAGTTGTTGATGCGGGTTCTTGGACCAAAGACTATACTGGAATTGCTAATGGTACATATGATGTTCAGGTAGAAGCAAGTGATTTTGCTGGAAATGTAGCTACTGATATTACTATTGATGAATTAGTGGTTTCTGTGAACTATCCGGTTATTACTGGTCTTTCAGAAATAACTATTGAGGAAAATACAACTGCATTGACTACCTATTCTGCTGATCAAACTGTATCCTGGACATTGGGAGGTGATGATGCTGCTTTATTTACACTGGGAGTAGATGGCACACTATCATTTACAGTTGCACCTGATTTCGAAACACCTGGTGATTTCAACGCGGATAACATTCATAACCTTCAAGTCATTGCAACCAATTTGGAGGGAATTGGCGATACCGTTTTTGCAACAGTGAATGTTGCCGATGCAAATGATAATGCGCCAGTGATTTTAGATCCTGGAGCAATCAGTCTTGATGAAAGAAGTCTTGTTGGATCTTTGGTAGTAGACTGTGAGTTCACAGATATTGACACCGTTACTTCCATAAATACATGGTCCATCATTTCAGGAAATTTGGATGTCAATAGCAATAGTGAACTACCATTTGGGATCAACTCTACCGGTCAAATTGTGGTGGTAGATTCTACAGATCTTGATTTTGAATTGGTGACTTCATTCACTCTGGAAGTAGTTTTAAATGATGGTTTATTCAACGACACCTTGTTGTTGAATATCAATTTAAATCAAGTAATTGCAGATGTTACAGCACCAATTATTACTGCAGATGATTTATTGACCAACGATATCAGTCCAGAACTGATAGGAACAATAGATGATACCGATGCTAGTGTTTCAGTCACGGTGGATGGCGCTGCTTATGATGCGGTGAACAATGCTGATGGTACCTGGACATTGGCTCAAGCTACTATTGCAGATTTGGCAGAAGGAGTTTATTCGTTTAATGTGATGGCGACTGATTCTGTTGGAAATTCAAGTACAGTCACAGCAACATTGGAGATCGACTTGACTGCTCCAGTAGTAACCATCAACACACTGACTACAGAAGATGATTCTCCTGAACTTACTGGAACTATTGATGATAACGATGCATCGATTTCAGTGACTGTAAATGCAATAGATTACACTGCCACAAACAATGAAGATGGGACATGGACTCTTGCTTCTGGTATCATTGCGGGATTACCTGTTAACGTATATGACGTGATCGTTCAGGCACTTGATAGTGCTGGGAATACTGGCTCAGATGCAACATCAGCAGAATTAGAAATTTTGCCTGGAGCACCAATCGCCTATAATGCAGAAGAAGTGGACTTCTTAAGCTTTAGAGCTTACTGGTCTAGCCGAGGAGGTGTAGCTAATTACGAGATTGATGTGGCGACCGACATTACTTTCGTCAATAGAACTAGCGGCTTTAATAACCTGTCATTGACGGATACGACAGTTCTTGTCACTGGATTGGATTATAATACTACTTATTACTATCGAGCTAGAGCCGTATATGAAGGTGGGGCTGTATCACCTTACAGTAATGTGATTACCGTGACTACTTTGAGTGATGCCGCAACGTTGGCCGATTCACTTGCTCTCCTGAGTATTTATGAAACTTTGTCTGGTACGGAATGGACCACCAACAATTGGACTCAAACGTTGCCATTATCTGATTGGACTGGTGTTACATTGACTGGAACAAGAGTGACTGGTCTGGACTTATCTGGAAATAATTTGAAAGGTGACTTCCCTACTATTACTTCAGGATTAGAAGCCTTAACGACCCTTAATATTTCCAACAATGAGATAACAAGTTTTGGAGATATAAGTCACTATGTTGCTTTGGAGACGATTAATATTTCTGACAACAGAATGGCATTTGGATCAATAGAGAATGTGTTCTTTGCTGGTATCACAGCTACTGTTTCTCCACAGAAGACTTTGCTCTCAAAGGTTAGAACATTAGAGGAAATTGGTACGACATACACGGTTGACCGAACGGTCTCAGGTTCTGATAACGTCTACAGCTGGACAAAAAATGGAGTTGCCATCACACAAACGACGGGTAGCTTTGATGTCACCATAGCTAATTTCAGCGCTGATGGAACATACGTTGCTAAAGTGAAAAGTAATGTGATCCCATTAATAGAATTAACGACGGAACCAGTTGTCTTAAGAGTTTCTAGTTTAGAGCGTGATTCCACTTCTTTGATAACCATATATGAATCGCTTGATGGTGCAAATTCTAGTTTAAGTGACTGGACGACCTTAACTATTCGTAATTGGCCAGAAGTAGTAGTTACTAATAATAGAATAACAGCCTTGAATGCACCAGAAGTAGGTCTAACTGGAGCAATTCCAGAAGACATTACAGATATCAGAGGTTTAACCACAGTTGATTTGTCAGGTAATGCTATTGACGGACTGCCTAACCTGGAAGGTTATTTACCAAATCTGACAAGTTTCAATGTATCTGGTAATAAGTTAACATTTGAGGATTTAGAGGAAAATACGGGAGTTACTGGAATTGACTATTCTGATCAGCAATCAATTGGAGACCTTGTTTCTGAAGTAATTCCAAAAGGATCAGAATACACCATTTCAATGCCTGTGGGTGGAACGGCCAATGTGTATGAATGGACTTTGGCTAATAGCTTGGATACTGCTGTTTTAACTGGAGAGATTTTATCTGAAGTATTGATACCTGCTATAGATTATGAATCTATGGGTACTTATACACTGCAAGTGACGAATGATATAGTTCCAGGCCTGGTACTCAAAGGAGAGCCTCAACAAATATTGGCGAGTGCAAACTTGAACTTCACTGCATTGGATCAGGGTGGAGATCCATTCGATACTGGTGAGGCTTATGCATTACAGATAAGTGATAACCCTGAAGGTTATGATACTCTTCAGACTGTCCGCGGTGCAAATAACACTTTTGCCTTTGAAAGCCTGATACTTGGAGATTATCTGATAGCCGTGGCTCCGGATTTTGATAATGAGTTTTTAACTACCTATTACGAAAGTACTGATCTTTGGACAGAGGCAGACGTGATGATGTTAAGGTCTGATACTACTGAGGAGTTGGCAATGGTGGTTACTCCAGGGTCTGCAGGAAAGGCAGGTCCAGATGGAGGTAAAGTCAGCGGAACTGTTGAATCAAATTTTGGTGCATCAACATCAGGAAGAATTGAAGCTCGAAGAAAAGTGAAACGTGCTGCCTGTTCTGTTCGTCGCTTTGTTCCTAAAGGCAGAACAGACCAAGAAGACGGAGAATTTGTTCTATACGCTTATGTAGAATCTGACGATGAAGGTCAGTTTGAGTTTACTGGATTGGAAGATGGCCGATACAGATTCAACATCGAGTATCCTGGTATCCCAATGGATGAAGATTCTTATGTAGAGTTTGTCATTGGTGAGGGTGGTATAGAAGATGAGGTATTAGTACTTCAAGCAACCGTAACAGAAGATGGTATTGTGGTTGAAAAGATCGAGCGTCTAGGATTCTACAGAAAATACTTCAAGGACCTGAATGTTTATCCAAACCCAGCGGATAATTACCTGAGAATCAGTTATGGTAAATTGATGAGTTCGAATGTAACTGTCAGACTTATTGACCTGAATGGCAATGTGATTAAGGAACAACAAATTGAAAAAGGTGATGACAAAGAACTAGACTTTGATGTGAGTGAAATCACTAATGGTATCTATCTCATCAACTTTGTTGATACCAGTCTGGGATCTGAACGGATCACTTCTTTCAAGGTGTTTGTAAAACATTAAAAAACAATAGAATCTTAAGTAAAAGGTCTCCTTTGAGGCCTTTTTTTTTCCACACTAAGATTTTCGATGTGTTCACTAGAAGTGACAGGTCGTTCACTAAAAATCATTTGACTTTCACTTTAGAATAAGGCACTTTGCCTTAAGCTCTAGTATTAGAGTCCCAACTTAATTGTAGCCTATATGAAATTTTATTACTCTCCGCTGATCGGACTGTTCAGGTCCTCTATTTCCAAAATTTTTAAGAACGCATTTGAATCCTATTTAGCTGGTTGGGGGTTCAAAGGAAAATCGGTGACCCATGTGGGCACTATAGGGCTACAGCCTGATGGGTCGCCATTTTCTCGTTCAAAAAGACTTAGTCCTGTAGTAGTCAAAGGGACCATGCTTTTATTTTTCACCGCACTAGGGTTTATCGCACAAGCGCAAAACTCTATGGGAGTGGGTACTGAAACTCCAAATCCAAACGCCGTGCTACAACTTGTTTCGCCAACAGGTGCTCAGGGGTTTTTAGTACCTACTTATTCCACAGCTCAAAGAACTGCTGCCACATTCACTTCCAATCTATCAGCTACGGATAATGGGCTTTTAGTTTTTGATTCAGATGAAGGTTTGTTCTATTTCTGGATGGACACAAACTGGGAACCTGTAGGAAGTGCTTCTGGCGATATGTTGTTAAGTGTATTTGATACAGATCTTAACAATTATGTAGACACTGCAGATGTTGCCAATACACTCAATGGATTTACAGTTGAAACGTCAGTGCCGGTCGGAGCATTATTCACAGACGATCAAACAGCTGCCGAAGTAGTAGTTACACCAACAGGGAATCTGGCAGCAACAGATGTTCAATCCGCTTTGGTTGAACTCCAAACTGATATTGATGCTGCAGGTGGAGGCGATATGCTTCAAACTGCATATGATACGGATGCCAATAACATTGTAGATGATGCCGAGTTGGTCAATGGCTTAACTGTTCAAACGGCCGTGCCCGTTGGGGCTGTATTTACGGACAATCAAACGGCTACAGACGTGGTAGTAACTCCTGCTGGGAATTTGACATCTGTAGACGTACAAGCCGCTTTATTAGAATTGCAAGCTGATATTGATGCTGGATCTGCAGGCGGAGATATGCTCCAAAGTGCTTACGATACCGATGCAAACAGTATTGTCGATAGAGCAGAATCTGCGGATAGTTTGTCTACATCATTTGTGGATGGTGTGACAATAGCATATAGTGTCGGGGCTAGTGCACTTGAAGTAAGAGATAATGGTATCTCCAATGCTAAGATTAGTGACGTAGACTGGAGTAAACTAACCAATGTTCCTGTGGGAATTTCGGATGGTGATAATCAAACCGCTGTTGAAGTACCAGTAACTCCGTCTGGGAATTTGACTTCTTCTGATGTTCAAGCAAGCTTGGTTGAACTACAAGGGGAAATAGATACCAATGTTACTGGTATCAGCACCAACGCTTCGGATATTTCTTCGATTAACACATCCGTGAGTAGCAACTCCACAGCTATAAGTACCAACCAAAGTGACATTGCTTCGAATGCTACAGCAATCAGTACAAATACAACTGATATCTCTACGCTTAACACATCCGTGAGTAGTAACTCTACAGCGATAAGTACCAACCAAAGTGACATTGCTTCGAATGCTGCGGCAATCAGTACAAATACCACTGATATCTCTACGCTGAATACTTCCGTGAGTAGTAACTCTACAGCGATAAGTACCAACCA
>CAXEKM010000416.1:0-5275 GCA_963996645.1 uncultured Marinoscillum sp. | reverse complement strand
TTTCTGGAGGAATCTACGATGAGCAGCGTCGAGGTTGGATGTATCCAATCAGCTTGAATCCCAAGGCATCTGATGCTTTTCAGTTAGGGACATGGAATAAAGTGCGCATCGAGTGTTTGGGTAGTGAAATTAGAACCTATATCAACGGACAGATGTGTAGTAATCTGGTGGATGATATGACCAGCGAAGGATTTATTGGATTGCAGGTTCATAGTATAGGTGAGAAAGAAAAAGGCTATATCGT
This sequence comes from uncultured Marinoscillum sp., assembly GCA_963996645.1. Classification (GTDB taxonomy): domain Bacteria; phylum Bacteroidota; class Bacteroidia; order Cytophagales; family Cyclobacteriaceae; genus Marinoscillum. The sequence goes on along the minus strand of CAXEKM010000416.1, from coordinate 5,031 downwards.
CAAGTGGAAAGAGCTTCGGGTCTTAACGGAGGATGTAGCAGCTTATCGTTTTGATCCAGATCCGGAAGTAATGCAGATGAGTTATCTGAAAAATGAGCTTACTGAATGGGAGAAGAGAAACGGCTGGCGTTTGCTTTGGGATGGTAAAACTTCTGATGGTTGGAGAGGAGCCAAGTTGGATGAGTTTCCAAAGTCAGGTTGGCAAATGAAAGATGGAGAGCTTACAGTATTGGCGACAGACGGAGGAGAATCGACAGGACCTGGTGATATTGTAACAACTTCTAATTACAGCAATTTTGAATTGGAACTGGAATTTAAGATCACCGAAGGTGCCAATAGTGGAATAAAGTACTTCGTGGATCCGTCATTAAACAAAGGACAAGGATCAGCTATAGGTTGTGAATTTCAGATATTGGATGATCAGCGTCATCCTGATGCCAAGATGGGTGTTAATGGTAATCGTACGGTTGGATCGTTATATGATTTGATTACGGCAGAAAATCTTTCAGTACCTGGTAGAGGTAAACAATTCAAAGGTGTTGGGAAGTGGAATAAAGCCCGAATTGTCTCTAGAGATGGCAAGGTAGAACATTGGCTGAATAATGAGAAAATCATAGCATATGATCGTGATTCTCAAATGTTCAAAGCTCTAGTAGCTTATAGTAAATACAAAGACTGGCCGAACTTCGGTCGATGGCCAGAAGGAAGTATCCTACTTCAGGATCATGGCAATGAGGTAAGTTTCAGGAGTATCAAAATCAGAGAGCTTAACTAAATGAGGGATTCAAGAAGGAAATTTTTCAAAACGGGTGCGGCACTGATTGGAGGATCTGTGCTTGGTGTAAGGTATTTGAATGCCATGCCCATTCATTTTGGAAAGGAGATTGTCAACGTAGGCGTCATTGGGACAGGTGATCGCGGATCAGGTCTGATTCGCTTAATGAACCAGATTGAAGGTTTGGAAGTGGTGGCCTGCTCTGATTTAATTCCATTTAGACTGGAAGATGCGATCATGTTGACTAAATCGGCTAAAGCTTACCCTGATTACAATAATTTACTTGCCGATAAGAAAGTTGATGCGGTAATAGTTTCTACTCCGTTTAGTACGCATGATGAAATAGCTATAGCTGCACTAAAAGCAGGAAAGCATGTGTACTGTGAGAAAACCATGACTAAAGGCATTGCTGAAATTCAATCCGTGATAGATGCTGTAAACGCTTCAGGGAAAGTATTCCAGACGGGTCATCAGTACCATAGCAGTCCGTTGTATAATAAGGCTAGAGAAATTATCCGATCAGGATATATAGGTGATGTGACGGCATATGAATGCCAGTGGAATCGTAATGGGAGTTGGCGGAGACCAGTTCCTGATCCTAAATGGGAGCGTATGATCAACTGGCGAATGTATCGTGAGTACTCTGGTGGATTGGTTGCTGAGTTAATGTCACATCAAATCGACTTTATCAATTGGGTGACAGATAGTCATCCGGAGCAAATCACCGGTTTTGGAGGAATTGATCACTGGAAGGATGGCCGAGAGACTTTCGATAATGTGCATTTGCTATTCAAGTACCCGTCTGGACTGGACGCCTCATTTGAATGCACTACTACCAACGGGTATCAGGATTATCAGATCAAAGTGCTAGGTTCTAAAGGGACGATCATTCTGGATTATACCAAAGGGACGATTTTCAGTGAGGCCAAAGGCATCAAAGAGAAAGGGTTGGTAGATGGAGTGTCTGGAGCTACTATGCAGGCCTGGCAAAAAGGTGAAGGTGCTTCGATCGATGCACCAGGAAATGATCCTACCCTTGACGCACTTAAGCAGTTCTACGAATCCATAGCAAACGGAGCTCCTGTCATATCAAATCTGCAGACTGGTGCGCTTACGGCCAAGTGTGTTCAAGTCTCATTGGACGCGCTCTATCAAAACCAAGTCAAAAACTGGAATGACTACCCAGAATTACAATTCTCTTAACTCCTCAAATGATGAAATCAAATAGAAGAACTTTTATAAAAAATGCTACACTGGCAACAGCTGGTGCTACCTACCTCATGTCTGCCAATAATTTGTGGGCATTTTCTCCAAACGAAACGGTTAACGCAGCCATTCTGGGAACAGGAGGACGTGCACATGCTCTGGCACAATCTATTGGACTTTGCTCCAACATTAAATTGGCTGCTGTTTGTGATGTGGATAACAATCGCTTAGAGAAATTCAAGCAGTATTCACTGGACACCTTGGGCTATAAAGTGAAAGGGCAGCGTGACTTCCGCAAGGTGCTGGAGGATAAAAATATTGATCTGGTATTTGTGGCTACTCCAGAGCATTGGCATGCACCAATGGCTATCATGGGAATGCAAGCTGGAAAGCATGTGTATGTGGAAAAGCCATGTTCGCACAACCTGTATGAAAATGAATTGCTGGTGCAGGCTTATCGGAAGTATGGAAAGATTTGCCAAATGGGCAATCAACAGCGGTCATCCATTACGTCCAATCAAGCCATTAAGGATATTAGAGAGGGTAAAATAGGTGATCCATATTATGCGAAAGCCTGGTATGCCAATACGAGAGGATCTATCGGTCAGGGTAAGGAAGTTGCTATTCCTGATTATCTGGATTGGGACTTATGGCAAGGTCCGGCACCACGAGAAAACTATCGAGACAATGTGCATCCTTACAACTGGCATTGGTTCCGTGCCTGGGGAACGGGTGAGATTCACAATAATGGAACGCATGAAATAGATATCTGTCGTTGGGCGCTGGGTGTTGGTTTGCCTGCCAGAGTGACTTCTACAGGGGGTCGTTTACATTTCTCAGGTGACGACTGGCAATATTATGATACGCAGCTTGCCAACTTTGAATATGCTGATGGAAAAACGATTCAGTGGGAAGGTAAAAGTTGTAATGGAATGGGCTTGTACGGTAGAGGTCGTGGGGCTATCATTCACGGCACCAAAGGTTCTGTGCTATTAGACAGAGAAGGGTATCAGCTGCTAGATCTTCAGGGTAAGGAAATCAGCTATGTGGAAGAAGGTAATCCAGGTACTTCGGCAAGTACAAGTGATACCAGTGGTTTTGATGGGTTGACGGTGAAGCACATTCAGAATTTTGTCAATACCATAGCAGGTAAAGAAAAACTCAATGCGCCAATCGATGATGCGAGCATGTCTACACATATGTGTCATCTGGGCAATATTGCTCAAGATTTGAAAGTAAGCCTCAACATTGATAAGAATGGTCAAATTCTCGACAATCCTGAGGCTTTAGCAAAAGTTAAGCGTGAGTACGAGCCAGGCTGGGAGCCGAAACTCTAACTAGTTTTTCTTTTCTAGTGCGTCTAAGCGTTTTTCTATTTCCAGCAATTTGTGAATGATAATGATGTGCGTCTTTTTTGCATCGATACCGACTACACTTTCGCTGCTGGCAATCATTTGTTGGATTGCTTCATACTCTTCTTTAGGGATGTTGTGTTCCATATGATTTGATTTATTGTAAACTCTGAATCAATAACATGTAGCAGTCATTTGATTGCTACATGCTTTTATAATCAAATAGCTATCGTTCAATCTCCAGTATCCGAAATGCGACAAAAGCCAATTTGTTGACGTTACCAAAGTTACCTTTAGTGAGAATGCTGGTGTTTCACCTCACGCTTAAATTTGGGATCATATTTCACGAAAATATGCACCCAAATAGATCTGCTCAATCTCATCACTAGTGGATAAAATACGATGATGGACAAAACCACACCAATGATGAACCAGGAAGCTGGTGCTCCAGGAGCTAATACATTGATTGCTACAAATACCGTAATGAATAGGGCTACTTGAAGAGCATAGCTAACATATAGGGCTCCATAAAAGAATGAAGGTTCCATTTCATATTTTAAGTCGCAACATTCACATTTCTCATTCATTTTAGTAAATGATTTGAGATTGTAAGCACTGCTTACAAAAAGTTCTCCTTCTCTACATCTAGGGCATTTTTGAAGAAATATATTTTTTAACAAACCAATCATAGCGCTACTATTAAGAATGCTAAGTTACCAGAAAACGGGAAGGTGTAATGTAACAATGGTTACAGCCAGTAGTTAGACGGAGCCTTCTTCTTTGATTTGAGCAATTTGAATGCTCAATGATCGCTTACGTAGATAAGTGTAAATGCGTGTAATAAGTAAAATGCAGGTAAATAGAATGCCTACGGTCCAAAGGACTCTTTCTAGAAGAGAGATGTTTTGATCTGCGTGTAACTCTGAGAAGAATCCCGCGGTTAGCACTTCCATTTTATAGCGATCTTTTACCTCGAGGATTTCTCTCTGCTGAGTGAGGAACTTCTCATTTTCATCAAAGTACTTCTGGGAATACTTTCTGACCAGCTTAGGCTTATTTTGTCTGTAGGCTATTTCAGACATTAAGTTGAAGAACTTGTAGTTGTCAGGATCTAAATCGCACTGGTCATAAAGAGCATCACACTTTTGAGCATAGGAATAAGCGCCATTAATTTCATTCAAATTAAGTAGTGTTTCAGCCAAATCTTGATATGTGATAAATAAATCTTCTGCCTTATTTCTACTTTCTTTGCTTATGATAGCTTTTAAATAAGCTGCTTTTGCTTTTTCTAGATTGTTTTCGTCTAAAAATGTTACTGCAATATTGTGCCATGCTTGTCCAATATACTTTTCCGGATTTTGCTTTTCGAAATCAAATTGAATGATTTCTGAATAAGTTTCTCGTGCTTGCTGATATTGTTTTAGATCCTTGAGAATAAGTCCTTTTTGATTAATGCTTCTAAGAACTCTTAGTTCATCATCAAGCTCAATTGCTAGTTTGAGTGTGTATTCAATCTGTTTAAGTGCACTTCCTAGGTCATTTTTATGTCTAAGGGATAAAGATTTATTGTATGAAAATGAAAGTTTCTTTTCTCTTAAGTTGTAAGATTCAGCTATTTCGATGCCTTCATTTAAATATTGAATTGCTTCGGAATATGCATTGTGCTTCATTAGTATTGAACTAATGCTTAAAATTAAA
>CAXEKM010000415.1:0-2647 GCA_963996645.1 uncultured Marinoscillum sp. | reverse complement strand
TGTTGAATGGTCGAGGTTCATAGGCGTCTCTGTACTTGCCAAATATGCTGACTTTTAAGTCTGAACTGTTGTCAAATTGTTGGTTCAAAGTAATTCCTAACAGTCCCTTGTTGTACTGTTCATAACCTTGAGCTTGTGCCCAGGTGAAAGCAGCTTTCTCCGGAGTATTGAGGTAATCGTCTTCATTAATGGAGCTTGGAATGAATGCTTTCAACCAGGTGTATTGAGCAAGGGTGGAAATGGATGTTTTCTCGCTGATTTGTGTTCGAGCGGTGATTCCCGCCTGTTTGCGGTTATAGTTACTGTTATCTCTAAATCCTTCACTTAATAAGTCAGTTAACCCAATAGTGATTTGGTTCTTGCCGTCATTATGATCTGCTGTCATCGAAAAACGTGACATCCCAAATGAACCGACCGTTTGGCTTACATTCAAAGAAGTTTGTAATGGGGCTGCACGATGGCTGAAGAGTCTAATCACTCCACCCAATCCTGCTCCATAAATACTGGAATTTGGACCTTTGATGATTTCCATTCGGTCAATGAAATTCTGATCGATATCTTCTATGGTGGAGTTTCCACTTCCATCGGTTAGAGGGATTTCATCGTAGTAAGCTTTCACTTTGTTCGTACCGTATAAACTTCTGGATCCAATACCCCTGATCGTGAGTCGGTTGGTGTTTAAGGTGCCTGATTGCATCAAAACACCTGGAGTTCTATTGATGGCTGATGTAGTGGTGAAAGGAGCGTCCCGTTGCAATTGTTTCGTGTCTATTACACTGATACTGGTAGGAGAGGTATAAATACTTTGACTGGTCGCACCAGCTGATACAATAACAGAACCTAATTCTGTTGGCGAAGGCTTTAATCCGATGACGGATCCTTGCTTTTTAAGGGTAACGATAATTTCCTCATATCCTAAAAAGCTAATCCGAATATCCAATGGAAGCGAAGCATCCAATTCGAATCTGCCTGATTCATTGGTGACGGTGGTATCTGACAAACTCATGACTACAGCACCGACTAATGCTTCGTTATTGGTATGGTCTACAAGTTTTCCGAATACGGATTGCGCTGATAGCGAACACGAGATAGAAAGGGTAAACACAAAAAGGATGAAGTGCCTAATCATTGGATGGGTTTTACTTGCTTTGAAGAACCAAATGCATCACGATTTGTTCTTAATGCTAAATTATGCTTTGAATCCTTTAAAAGCAGTTAATTTTATAACCAATAATCTAAAAAAGCATACAAATGAATACGTTGAAATCATTAGCAATCCTTGGAGTAGTCGCGTTTATGTCAGCTTGTGGCGGTGGAGGAAACTCTACTCAGTCTACTGAAGCTCCAAAAGAAGAAGCTAAACCTGCAGAAGAAGTGGTAGCTGTATCGGATTCTATTTCATTAGAAATTGAAGCGAATGACCAAATGCAGTTCAATAAAGAAGAGTTGAAAGTAACAGAAGGTCAAGTAGTAACCTTGACATTGAAGCACGTTGGTAAAATGCCAAAAGAGGCAATGGGTCACAACTGGGTGTTGTTAGCTAGTGGTGCTGATGTAGCAACGTTCGGTACTTCAGCTGTTGCAGCTGCAGCGAGTGGATATGTACCACAAGATAAATTGGATCAGGTGATTGCTTACACGAAGGTAATTGGTGGAGGCGAAGAGGTTTCTATCACGTTCGAAGCACCTAAAGCAGGATATTACAAGTTCCTTTGTAGCTTCCCTGGTCACTGGGGTGTGATGCAAGGTGATTTTGTAGTAGCTCCGAAATAAGGAATAGAAAATTGGGTTCTGATTAATAGAATCAGTTTTAGAAAAAGGCTCTAGCGTAAGGTTGGAGCCTTTTTTATTTTGGGAAACGAAAACTATGATTAATCCTGCAAGTTACTTTTCCTGAATGATAACTAATGTTAGAAAACTCTAGTGTTAACTCATCTTTTTATTTCTACTTTGTCTTGAAACAAAGTAGAGCAAAATTCAAGGCTGTGTTTATTTCTTAACGCTTATCACGGCTAAAATCAGGAAATAAAAAAACTCGCCCTGACAATGCTGTCAGCACTCAGACAGTTTTTATTTCTGACTGATTTTATCACTCTCCAAGCTAAAATAAACAAGGCCGGTACTATCAATAATGGATAATCTATTGTCGTTTGAGTGCGATCAATCCCAAGATTGGGCCGATGGCCAGAAGCATATAGATTGCCGGACTGTCTGATATCAAAATGAGAGAGTTCATCAATTGAATACTAAAAATGGTGATCAGAAACCCTATTGAGTTCACAATTGTCAAAGCGGTTCCTTTATTCTCGGAAGGTGCATTTTGAGCGACAAGTGTAGAGAAGAGAGGAGAATCCATGATTACAGAAATTCCCCAAACAAATAGGAATATCAGGATCAATAGATCGGAATTGTTGCCCAAAATCCATCCTGATAAAAGACTACAAATGGCTGAAGTAGTCAATGCAATAAAAGCGATTTTTTTAGCACCAAATTGTTGGGATAAATAGCCTCCGGCAATACAAGATAGTGTCCCGATACCGATAACGCCAAAGGACCAAAGAGAAACATTGTACCCATCCAAATAGGTTAGGATAATGACTGGTACAAAGGCCCAGAAGGTGTATAGTTCCCACATGTGCCCGAAGTA
>CAXEKM010000414.1:0-2122 GCA_963996645.1 uncultured Marinoscillum sp. | reverse complement strand
CTGGATAGCAATCCTAGCCGTAGCAGTTTTAGCTTGTGGAGAAAATCATGACTTTGTAACTGATTCAGGTGTAGAAGTAGCATGTATTAGAAAAGGAGAAGGAGGAGCATTTATTAAAGACTCTGTACTTCTGTTGAACTTGAAAATCACTACTGAAACAGGTCAGGTTTTGATTGAAAACGAAGGTCAGCCAATGCCTCTTCTTTTTAATCCAGAAATGGCAGCAGGCCACCTTCAGGATGTATTGAATAAAATGACAGTTGGAGATAGTGTTTATTTCCAAACATCTGCTGAAAATTTATTCCAGGAGACTTACAAGGCACCACTTCCTGATTCTATCGCTGCAGATAGCAAGGTAAATATTTCCTTAAGTGCTGTTGATCAAATGAGCAGAGAAGCATACGGAGCTTACCAAATGGAGCAGCAACAAAAGATGATGTCTGGACAGATCGAAAAAGACGCTAAAATCATTGATGAGTATCTTGCTGAAAATGGCATCGATGCTAAAGAAACAGAGTCAGGCTTAAGATATGTCATCACTGAAGAAGGTAATGGTACTTTGGCTGAAAAAGGAGACAAAGTATTTGTTAACTACGTTGGTAGAGTAATCGATGGAGAGTACTTTGACACGAACATGGAAGATGTTGCGAAAGAAAAAGGCATCTGGACTCAGCAACGAGCAGATTACGGTTATAACGAATTTGATGTAACCATAGGCCAGCGAAGAGTGATCCAGGGATGGGAAGAAGGCATTCCACTTATACCAGAAGGTGGTAAAGGTACGTTATACATTCCAAGTACATTAGGATATGGACCAAGAGGTTCTGGAGCTAAAATTCCACCTAACAGTGTATTAGTATTTGACGTAGAAGTACTGAAAATAGAAAAACAATAACAAATAAAGGGAGAAGCGATGCGTAGGGTTTTAAAATGGAAGTTTGGTGCAATAATTATCACAGCTGTAATTTTCATAAATGCTTGTGGGGATGATGGCATTATAGAAATCCCTACAGCAGATGATTATCTTCAAGAAGATATTGTAAAAATCAACGACTATATCACTGAAAAGGGATATACAAATGTTGACACAACAGAATCAGGAGTTCGATTCGTGATTTTTGAAACAGGTGATGGAGACTTAATTGAATACAATGACATAGTGAGTATGAACTATGTAGGGATGTACCTCGATGATTCAGTCTTTGACACATCAATTGAATCAGTAGCAAAAGCAAGTGATGTCTATATTGAGTCAAGATCATATGAACCATCTGTTTTTACTCATACAGCAACTGGTTGGGCTATTGAATCACTTTTTGTTCCAGGATTTGCCGAAGGAACTACCGAAGCCATTAAAAAATTGAATGTCGGAGGTAAAGCTAGATTAATGATCCCATCTACGTTAGGTTACGGCACCGCAGGTAAGTTTAATGCCGACGGAACATATGGAATACTCCCGAACTCTGTTCTGGTATTTGATATATATCCTGTTAAAGTGCGTAAACAATGACGATCTATTTCGCCACACATAATCAAAACAAGGTAAAAGAAATAGCGAAGCTCCTGCCGGAAGGCATGGAGCTTCGTAGTTTAGATGACCTTGACCTTCATGAAGACATACCTGAAACAGCAGACACCATTGAAGGAAACTCACTGATGAAAACCGAGTATGTTTTCAATAAGCATGGAGTTGCTTGCTTTGGCGATGACACTGGTTTAGAAGTCGATGCTTTAAACGGCGAACCAGGTGTTTTTTCTGCCCGATATGCAGGACCACAAAAAAATAGTGAGGACAATATGAATTTACTCATGTCCAAACTAGAAGGCTTATCAGATAGATCGGCTCGATTCAAGACAGTGATCACCTTTATTGATGAAAATGGAACAGCTACTCAATTCACAGGTATCGCTGAAGGCTCAATTACACCTAAAAAATCAGGAAATGAAGGATTTGGATATGATCCTATCTTTCAACCGGAAGGATATAGCATTACCTTTGCAGAAATGTCCGCAGAAGAGAAAAACAAAATCTCTCACAGAGGCAAAGCTTTTACCCAGTTAGTAAATTTCTTGAATAACAAATGAACAAGCCCATAACCGTTGGGATCACAGGAGGTAGTGG
>CAXEKM010000413.1:0-4864 GCA_963996645.1 uncultured Marinoscillum sp. | reverse complement strand
GTTCACGATCGGAGAAGGTGGCATAGAAGACGAAGAATTGATCTTACAGGCTACGGTGACAGAAGATGGTATTGTGGTAGAGAAGATCGAGCGATTAGGCTTCTACAGAAAATACTTCCAGGACTTGAGCGTATATCCTAATCCAGCAGATAGCTATGTAAGGATTAGCTATGGCAAACTGATGAGTGCAGATGTAACTGTTCGCCTGATAGACTTACAAGGCAATGTGATCAGAGAGCAAAAGATTGCTAAAGGTTACGATCAGGAACTGGACATGGATGTGAGTGGTATCAGTGGTGGGATTTACATCCTCAACTTTGTGGACTCGAGCAAAGGCTCAGAAAACATCACCACATTCAAAGTGATCGTCAATCATTAAAAAGTGAAGAGTCCATTGATGATGGACTCTTTCTTTTATATTTGGCTGAATACGTGAAAATGCGCCTACTTCAACGTTTGCTATTTACCTTCGTGGCGGTTAATGCACTACTAACCGGCTTTTCCCAAGGGAAAATGCTTCACATGGAAAACAGGTATTACGCTCCAGTTGATCTGGAGTCGCAAATGCAGTATTATTTAGACTCTGCAGAAAGCTTAACCATAGATCAAGCTCTGGAAAGGGATTTTCATCAATTAATCCCACATAATTTAAATACTTATTCAGGCGCCATCTGGTTAAAGCTGGAACTTCAAAACACCTCAGCATATAGCAATTGGAATTTTATCATCAACCATCCGCCATTGGATAGCATTGAGTGTTTTGTATTCGAACAGGATTCCTTAATCTACCAGGAGACTTCTGGTGACAACTTCAGTTTTGCTAACAGACCGGTGGCTACTTCCGATGTTACTTTTCCAATAACATTATCCAGGGGAAAGAATTATACAGTTTATTTCCGAGCGCAGGGGGAACGTAATATTTTCATTGTTCCCGTTAGTATAAGTCCTGAGATGGTATGGATAGAGCATATTCAAACACAAAACCTATTCAACGGAATTTGTTATGGCGTACTACTTCTTGCTTCAGTCTATGGCTTGCTTTCTTTCTTAACGACCAGAGTAAAATCCAACTTGTATTATGGAATATATGTGCTGGCCGTTCTCATCTTTTTTCTCACTCAAACCGGTGATTTTTTTCATTACCTTATTCCTAATAATCCCAATTTATATAACCTGCTTCCTATCACTGCCACTTCTTCAGGCGGTATTTTCAGTATTTTGTTTGCACGAGAGATTCTGAAGATTAGAGGCAAAACATGGTCGTTTCTTGCTACGTTGGCTGCAGTGATGTTGTTGGCTCCTATCGTCCAGTTAGTTAGTTTCAGAGTTGCGTTGTTAATGGCCGGGTTAGGCAGCGCTATTAAAGTCCTTAGCTATTGTGTGATCACTCTCCACTTATCAAGCAAAGGAAATGCTACAGCTAGATATTTGTTACCAGCATGGGTTATTTACGCCGTGGGGGTTGGCTTATTTATGATGAGAAACTTTGGGTTTATTTCCATTAACTTCTTTACAAGTAATGGATTGTTCTTGGCTACTATTGTGGAGGTTTTAATTCTATCGGTAGCGGTGACCGTTAATTATCGTATCCTGATACGGGAGCATGTGATGGCTCAAGAATCTGCGAAACTCAAGGAGCTTGAACTAAGTCTGGCCAGCATGAGATTGGAGAAACTCCGAGAAGAAAAGGAAGAAAAAGACCGGAAACTTGCCACAACTCTATTGAAAGACCAGCGACGAGTCGGTAAACTAGTGTCGTTAAGAGAAGAAACCTCCGAGATAACACTTAGAAATAAGTTACAGCGGTTGATCGACTCTGATCAAAATCAAACCAACTATTGGGAAAACTTTAAGGTGATTTTTGAAGACGTGCATCCTAAGTTTTTTGAGGCACTTCAATCAGATTATCCACAACTCACTGTCAACGACCTCAGACACTTCGCCTATATCAAAATGAATCTACAAGTAAAGGAAATCTCTGAACTTACTGGAGTTAGTGTTCAGGCTGTAAAAATGGCCAGAAACAGATTGAAGAAAAAGTTGGGACAAGACAAGTCCTTAACCGAGATTGTAGCCGACATCTCTAATTTCGATCAAAATTACCGGAGTGTAAACCATTTGTAAACCCTCCAACAATGGTTAATCTTTCCATTAAACTATACATTTGTCTTAATCAGGCAAGGTTTAATCCCTGCTCCAGGATCATCACTCCAGCATTCTTCTAACATAAAAAACAAGAGGATAGAACTTGAAAAGTTTACTATGCTCAGAGCATTGCTATGTACCAACTACAACACACGCGTCTTCCATTACTATTTTTTTTGCTGCTTGAAACATTTGTCCTCAGGGCTTCGGTAAGGGAAGGAATTCAGGCTACTGTAACTGTCACCAATGTCGATGATAGTGGTGCAGGCTCATTGCGAGAAGCCATTACGATTGCCAATGGAGATCCGGGCACAATCATTGAATTCAACATAGCTACAGCGGCTCCATGGCAGATAGATCTGATAACTGCTTTACCACAAATAACCGCAGCAGGCACTGTTATTGATGCAACTACTCAGAGTGGCTGGTCTTCCACTGACAAAATCATTCTTAACAATGGGGCATCAATACCAACGGGAATTAGTATTGGTGCTGGAGCTGTAGAAATTTATGGTTTAGAAATTAGAGGATTCAATACTTATGGTATTTTGGTTAGTGCTGCCAATGCTACAATTGGAGCTTCTGGTAAAGGCAATACTATCAGTGGCAATGGAGCAGGCATTCGTCATACTGCTGGCAATAACTTAACAATTCAAGGTAATATCATCGGTTTGGAGTCAGATGGAACTACTCCCCTGGCTAATGGTGATCATGGCATTGGTATTTATGGAACAGGCACTACCGGCCATACAATAGGAGGAACCGCAGTAGGCGATCGGAATATAATCGGATCCAATGCTGGACATGCTATTTACACTCGGGCACAAATGACCGTCCTAAATAATTTTATTGGAACGGATATAACAGGAACGCTTAGAAGAGGGAATAATTCAGGAGGAATATTTGTTTCACAAGGTAGCGGAACAACAATTGGTAATGGCATTGCTTCTGGTCGGAATATCATATCAGGCAGTCCGCAAAATGGCATCACAAATGATGTGGCTATAACAATTGATGAGAATTATGTAGGGACTGATGTAAATGGCACCTCACTGATATCCAATGATGTAGCGGCTATTTTTGTTAGGTCAGGTGCTGGCACCATAATATCAAATAATGTTTTAGCTGGTGATGGGAATATTGTTTTACTAGATGCCAGAGCTACATTAAACAATAACATGCTTGGTACAGATGCTACCGGAACGATTGGATTGGGCTCACCTTACAGTGGTCTCTATATACGAGGTGGGGGAAACAATACCATCACAGGCAACACCTTCGCCTATATTTCAGGTAGAGGAATTGATCTGGCAAGCGGAACCGGTACAGACATTTCTCAGAACTCCTTTTACTGCAACAACAGTGCAATGATTAGAGATGCAGGAACCAATGGCAACCAACCCGCACCAGCAATTACTTTAGCCACTACTCTTGGCAAGGTTTCTGGTACCTGTGCGGCATGTGTTGAAGGTGATGTCATTGAGCTTTACCGGGACAATAGTGGTTGCTCTCCCGTTCAACCTCAGGAGTATCTCATTTCTACCACCGTATCAAGTGGTGTCTGGTCTGTATCTGGTCTTTCGCTAAGCGAGGGAGAGAAAATTCTAGGGAATAGTACCAATACCACAAATGGGTCATCCACATTTGGAGCGGTGGCCACAGTAGCCATTCCAGAACCGTTTACCACGACCTGGATCACCAATGATGGAACCATTACTATACCAACTAATCCAGGTGATTACACCTATAATTATAACATTACCTGGACTAATTTGACCAATACTGGAGTGGGTGATGGTGCTTTGGAAAATGTATCTTCTAGTCAACTTATCTCAGGGTTAGAAAATGGAAGTATTTATCAAGTTGAAATTGTTGGAGATTTTCCGGCTATTTATTTTAACAGCAGTGCGGTAGAGGGTCCAAAATTGCAAACGGTTGAACAGTGGGGAGATATTGCATGGCTTACGTTTACCAATGCATTCTTTGGGTGTACAAACATGACCCTTACGGCGACGGATGTACCAAATCTTGCTAACACCACTAGTTTGAACCGTGCTTTTGGAAATTGTACGGTATTGAATCAATCTCTAAATGATTGGAATGTTTCAACGGTAGTTGATTTTGAAGGGATGTTTGCTGGGGCAGAAGCATTCAATCAAAATTTATCGGGATGGGACATGTCATCAGCTGTTTCTATAAAATCAATGTTTAGTGGCGCTATTAACTTTAATCAGAACTTGTCATCATGGGATGTTTCTGGAGTTTCAGATATGTCTTATACCTTTTATCAGGCTAATACTTTTGATCAGGAATTAAGTGGCTGGGATATGAGCAGCGTGACAGATGCAACAGATATGTTGAGTTACAGCGGCCTGAATACATTAAACTATAGCCGAACCTTAGTGGGGTGGTCTAATCAGACACTTCTGAATCAAGTGGCGTTAGGAGCTACAGATCTCACGTACTCACCTGGAGCTAGTTTTGCCAGAGATAGTCTCATGATTAAATATTTGTGGTCAGTTAATGGAGACTTGTTAGGAACTGATGATTTTGCACTAGAATTCGCAAGCGGCAATACTGTAAATTTTGAAAATGCGCTTCAAAACTCATGGGCAGATTATACTATTGAATTTTGGCTTAAATCAAGCAATACGTCAGGTCAGTTTAACATTTTTACACAATCAGATGCGAATGGTGGTGGTCAACCTCAAACTATTAT
>CAXEKM010000412.1:0-5862 GCA_963996645.1 uncultured Marinoscillum sp. | reverse complement strand
TTCAGGAAGGTAATATATATGGCTTATTAGGGAAGAACGGTGCAGGCAAGTCTACCTTGTTGAAAATTATCTCTGGATTATTGTCTCCAAATTCAGGTGAAGTCCATGTGTTAGGTTATCAGCCATATGATAGAAATCCAGACTTTCTAAATCAAGTCTTTCTGTTGACCGAAGAGTTTGATCTTCCTACGTTAACCATCGAGCAATATGTAAAGTATTATGGAGGTTTCTATCCTGAGTTTGATGGATCATTACTGGATCAATATCTTTCAGAATTCAAGCTTTCACGAGAGCAAAAAATCACAGATTTATCTTACGGACAGAAGAAGAAGTTCTTGCTTTCATTTGGTTTAGCCACTAATTGTAAATTATTGATTCTGGATGAACCTACGAATGGATTGGATATTCCTTCTAAAAGTCTCTTTAGAAAGGTCGTTGCCAGTGCGATGACTGAAGATCGAACATTCATCATTTCAACGCATCAGGTGAGAGATATGGAGGGGTTAATTGATCCGATCATCATCGTGGATGAAGGAGAAGTAATCCTGAACCAATCTATGGATGAAGTTGCACAGAAGTTGAAAGTAGTTAAAAGCTCCAAAGTGCCTGGTGAGGAGGTTGCGATCTACTGGGAAGGTAATTTTGGAAGTTATGTGGCTGTGGAATTGAATGAAGATAATAGCGAAACCAATATTGGATTGGAATTGCTTTTTAATGCCGTTACCGCAAATAAAGAACGTATTCACGAAATATTTCAGCAATCATGAAAAATCAATTTGATTTCCATCGGTTCATCCAATTGCTGAAACTTGAGTTGTTTCAAAGTAGGAACGGAATTGCCATGATATTGGTGGTGACCTTCGGAGCGTTGTTTTTCATAGGTTTTTTGTTGTTATTGTTCATTGAAAGACCAGTCACGTACGATCATACCGAAAGTTTTGGAGGAGCACTAATGTTAGGAGGGTTTATTGTTACCAGTTTAGCATTTTCGGGATTAGATAGAAAGCTAAGACGAATAGGATTCTTGATGCTCCCTGTTTCTGCATTAGAGAGGTTCATCTGTGCCTGGTTGCTTACGTGCATTGGCTGGTTACTTGCCTTTTCTGTTGGCTTTGCGATATATGTGATGATAGCGAATCCTATTGGTCAGATATTCTTCCCAGAAACTGTTTTCAAAGGATTTAATCCATTTGGAAGCGTTGGGCTATTAACCATGAAGGTGTATGCAGTGTTGCAAGGAATATTTTTGGTGGGTGCTGCTAAATTTCGGGGTTATGTGTTTCCAAAGACGATGGTTGTAATTATTTCAGCTTTAACCATCTGTGGCTTTGTAATCTTTTTTGCTTTGAAGGAAGAGTTTACGTCGGATCATTACTGTACAGTAACAGGAGAATGTGAATTGGTGGATGCATTTGCTTTGCATTCAGTCTATTCGGTTGCCAAAGTATTGTTTTGGTATGTACTTGCTCCTTTGACCTGGGTAATCACCTATTTTGGACTTAAAGACCAGGAGGCATAATGGAGTTTAAGGATAATCAGGCCATATATCTCCAGATAGCTGAGCTCTTTTTTGAGAATATTTTGTCACAAAAATGGCTGCCCGGAGATCGAATACCTTCGGTACGAGAGATGGCAGTAACAGTAGAAGTCAATCCCAATACCGTCATGAGAACATTCACCTACCTGCAAGACAAAGGCATCATCTACAACAAAAGAGGAATCGGTTATTTCGTTTCTGATGATGGGTTTGAATTGACCAAAGCACTCAAAAAAGATGATTTCGTGAGTCAGGAATTGCCCGAATTATTCAAAGCGATGGATTTGCTAAATGTTTCGCTTGATGATTTAAAAACGTATTATGAAACCTATCAACAAGGAGGGATGTCATGAAAACTAGTAATAAACTATTAATTGGGGTGTCCATCCTTTTAGTCCTGCTTTTTACCACTGCACTTGTTCTGCTGAAAGGTGAAGCCAAGCGAGTAGTCAAACAATATAGTTTGCAAACAGGGTTGAATCGGATAGAAACAGGGGCTTTTCACGCGGTAGAAATTGGACCGGGGTATGATGTTTCCGTTATTGGATGGGCAGCAACTTCAGTTTCATGGGATACTTCTACTAAAGTAAAAACCAAATTCGAAAATATTGACGGAACACTTCGTTTCTCAATTGAGCCGGATAGTACAGTCAGCCAGAATGAATTGGTTGAGTTAAATATTCGCGTAGAAGACATACAGTCAATCAAGTCAATGAAAGGATCAAAGTTGAGTTTAATCGCTTTGTCATCAGATTCATTGAGCGTTACGCTAGAAGACAGTCAGTCATTGGAAATGATTAACTGTAATATCAAGTATCTAGAAATCACCGATAAGGATGGTTTGACCATCACATCCACACAATCTGAAGACATGATGTAAGCCTTAAAACACCTAAAATATAATAACCACCAGATCAACAGGCTGAAGTGCCTGAACAGGTGAAGTACGTCCAAAAATGTGCTGTCTCCTGATGGATTACCACAAGTCTGTTGATCAACTTTTTACACTCAATCGAATAGATTTTGACATAAGTGTTGAAGAGCTCCAGGAGCTCAATGATCTCTTATTGCCCAAAGTTTATTCCCAAACTCGAACTAAATGAAATTAAATCGACTATTAGCGATCATGGGATTGGTATGTCAACTCCATTCCAACCCAGTTTATGCCCAGGACCAGTATACGGTCAGTGGCTATCTCAAAGATGCCTCCAATGGAGAAGCACTCATCGGAGCGACCATTCGTATTACCGGAGAGAGCATAGGTACTGTTACGAATGTCTATGGATTTTACTCTATAACATTAAATAAAGGTAACTATGTTTTGGACTTCCGATATGTAGGATATGTTGCTTACACACAAAGCGTGGAATTGAGTTCCAATGCTCGATTGGATATCGAATTGAAACCATCAGAGCAGCAATTGGAAGCAGTGGTCATTTCAGGTAAAGCGGCTGATGACAACATTTCCAATATCGAAATGAGTACAGCTGAACTTGATATCAAGTCCATTCAGAAGATGCCTGCATTTGCTGGAGAAGTAGACGTGATCAAGAGTATTCAGTTGTTGCCAGGAGTCACTACTGTCGGAGAAGGAGCCGCTGGATTTAATGTGCGAGGTGGATCTGTTGGACAAAACCTGGTGTTACTGGATGAAGCGCCAGTTTATCAATCATCACACTTGATGGGTTTCTTTTCCGTGTTCAATCCCGACGCAGTTAAAGATGTCAAACTCTACAAGGGAGGAGTTCCTGCGCAGTATGGAGGTCGTGTGTCATCCATCCTTGATATTCGTATGAAAGAAGGAAATAGCAAGTCCTATGATGTGTCTGGCGGTATTGGTACGATATTTAGCCGATTAGCCATAGAGGGGCCAATCAAAAAAGATAAAGCGTCTTTTATTGTCGCGGCAAGACGGTCTTATGCAGATGTCATTGCCAAAGTGTTTACCGATGCACTTTCGGATGGTACGGCGATGTATTTCTATGATCTTACGGCTAAAACCAATTACAACATCAACGAAAATAACCGGGTATACCTTTCAGGTTATTGGGGACGTGATGTGTTGGAATTTGATGAGAATCAAGGCTTTGATTGGGGTAATCGAACAGCTTCTTTTAGATGGAATCACCTCTACAGTGATAAGCTGTTTTCAAACCTGACCATGTTCTATAGCAACTATGACTATGGTTTCAAATTCGGTGACAAAGATGACCTGTTTCAGATTGGCTCGGAGGTGAGTACTGTCAACATGAAACCTGAGTTCAATTGGTTTTTAAATACCAATAATGAGCTGACATTCGGAGGAGAAGCCATTATGTATTTGTTCGAACCTGGGACAATGATTAACAAAAGTGTTGGAGAAACGACCAACTCTAGCCTGGAATCTCGTAGAGCGTTGGAAGCAGCTATTTATGCAAGTAACAATCAAAAGGTCACTGAGCAGCTGTCACTTCAGTACGGTTTGAGATTGAGTTACTTCAATTACCTGGGTGGAACGGTCTTTGAATATGGGGATACTATTCCTGGTAATACCAAGCCCATAGCAGATGAATACAAATACAAGAAATGGGGGTCAATAGCCGATTTCTATAATTTGGAGCCAAGGCTTTCTTTCAATTATAAATTGTCTACTACTGCCTCATTGAAAGGGAGTTACACCCGAATGAATCAATACATTCATTTGATTTCGAATACCACGGCAAGTACGCCAATCGATGTATGGCAACCATCAACGAATAACATTGACCCACAGGCAGCAGATCAGGTTGCGTTGGGGTATTTTAAAAACCTGAGCAGCAATGAGTTTGAATTGTCTGCTGAAGCTTACTACAAGTGGATGCATGATCAGGTAGACTACATCGATGGAGCAGATGTTTTTGTGAATCAATACCTGGAATCTCAATTGCTTAGTGGAAAAGGAAGAGCCTATGGCTTAGAGCTTTATGGTAAGAAAAATCAGGGCAGACTGACAGGTTGGATGAGTTATACACTTGGCTGGACAGAGCTGAAAGTGGATGGCATCAACTATGGAGGAGATAAAGTCAACCGGATAGGAGATTGGTATCCAACCAGATATGATCAGCGACATAACGTAAAACTAGCTGCCTTTTATGAGTTGAATGACAAGGTTTCATTCTCCGCCAATTTCAGCTACATCTCGGGTACACCAACGACCTTTCCTACAGATCGCCTGAACGTGGCTGGGTATGTAGTTCCATATATCAATAATAACGAACGTAACAATTACCGAATTCCGGATTATCACCGACTGGATTTGGGTATGTCCATCAACAACGTGTGGAGAGGTAAAAAGGGCCGAAGTGGCGAAGACAACATCGCTATCTCTGTCTACAATGCCTACGGTCGTCAGAATCCATTCAGTATTTATTTCTCGCAAGAAAGAGGCCGCATTCCGGTTGGTTCTCCTGTAGAGACAAATGCCACTCAACTCTCCATCATCGGGTCTGTGATTCCTGCCATTGCATACAACTTCAAATTCTAAATCGTCATGAAAAATATTCTATTAATAATTGCCCTTATAACACTAGCTAGCTGCGAATTTGAGATTCAACCCAAATTGGATACTCCTGAGGAACTCATGGTTGTTGATGCCTTTCTTACGGATCAACTGGGCCGTCAGGAAGTGAAAATCACTCGCTCTCAACCATATTTTGAAAGCTCTAAACCAGAGTTGATTACTGGTCTTTCGGTCACTCTGGAGGATTTAACAGATGATGTTTCATACGCTTTAATAGAAGGAAGCGATAGTTACTATTTGGACGTGTCAGAAACCATTGGTTTTGTTGGTCATGAGTATCGATTGGTGGTAGAAACTTCAGACGAAACTTTCGAGGCTAAAGCCAAAATGAACAGGGTTCCGGACATTGATTCTGTTGGTTACGAATTTAATGAAGCCAACTTTCTTGTTGATCAGGATCATTTCACTGCACAATTCTACTCAATTGATCCAGAAGGGACTGGTGATTGCTACTGGATCAAAGCCTGGAAAAACGGTAACTACTTTGGCAAACCAGAGGAGCTCAATATGGCCTATGATGCCAGTGTGAGCCCAGGTCAGCCGATTGATGGTCAGTTGTTTGTCTTCCCAGTGAGAGCGGGGTTCATCAATCCATATACCAGTGATGATCCTGAAATTAGTGAATCACAACCGCCTTATGTCGTGGGAGATTCCTTGTATGTGGAGATTCACTCTATTGATCGCGCGGCTTATGATTTTCTCTATGCGCTTTATTTCCAAATCAATCGAATGGGAGGTTTTGGGGAGATTTTCTCATCACCATTATCCAATGTGTCCACCAATATCA
>CAXEKM010000411.1:0-2751 GCA_963996645.1 uncultured Marinoscillum sp. | reverse complement strand
TACAAATGAAGTAGCTATCAACTGGAATGCTCCACTAGTATATGTGAGCAGCAGTATTCATTCTATCTATTCCGAACGATTCAAAACGAACTAGAATTAGTTCTGATCTACTTTGGTAATGAGTTCATCCACCTCCTGGATTAGGTGATCTAGTACGGCAGTATTTTTCGGGTCACTCAAACTTTTCAGGCTGAAGAGACTATCCATTTCTTTTAGCAAGTGTAGTTCTGATGATTTTGTGGAATCATCCGCATGGTGTAGTAACAATGCGTTCTTGATATGAACCTGAGCGTACTTTAGTGCTGCTTTAGCTTCTTCAGTCTGGTTGGACTTACTATATTTTTCAGCAACTTCTAATTCTGCATGGGCCAAATTGCCTAGTGCATATTCAAAGGCTGTCAGTAGTTCCTCTGATGGAATGGAATCTCTTAGAATTCTTCGATGAACTTTCTCTAGTTTGGTGATGGTTTGCTCCAGTCTCTCAAAACTTTCGTCATCCACATCATTTTCCAATCCCCAAATAGATTGAATAGCTTGTTCTATACTATAGACGCTTTTATCATGTCGTTGCATTTCTTCATAGTCTTTAGCTTCCATCAGAAAATCATCAGGTTTAGCAGCAGAACTATGTATGGTAGGGTGTTTTTTGATGGTCTTTTCTTCTCTATTCCAGAAATAAAGAATTCCATAAAATGCAATAACTACGATTAGGCCGATGAGAACGTTCTTTTTCATACGAGGGCAATTTACGTGAAAAATGGGGTTTAGGTTGATGGTTCCTCTATAAATCCAAAATGATTTTCTTCAATCCCTAAATGACTGTTTTGTAATGTGTTATGTATTGAAAATTTTGTAAGAAATTGAAACATGCTGTGCCAATGTGAAACACTTGTTTGTTTATGATTATAGTGTAAGTTGTTATAATTCAGTAATTTAGACCAATGGCATTGTGTTGGGAAAGGTGAGAGTGTCTGTCATAAAAACCTTATCGCTATGTTGTACCAATACTTATTAGCTTCCTGGAGAAATCTTCTAAAACATCGTTTACATTCATTTCTGAATGTGATAGGACTAGCTGTCGGGATAGGAGCATGTTTAACCATTGCCGCTTATGTACACTATGAACTTTCTTACGATCTACATCATCCGGATGCTAGCAATACTTACCGGATTGCACTAAACCGAATCTATCCAAACCAGGAAAAGAATTGGGCGGCTATTGCACCCATAGTGGCTCCAACCATAACGGTTGATTTACCGGAAGTAGAGAGCTATACCAGAATAATGCCTGATATGCTGATGATCGCTCCTGAGGGAGAAAAGATGCAGGAGCAAGCAGTGACCATGGTAGATTCTGGATTTTTTGACTTGTTTCATGTGCCAATCTTAATGGGAGAGGTTTCTAAGGAGTTTTTCAAAAGAAAGGATGGGATGATTTTGACAAAATCTGCCGCTGAAAAATACTTCAAAGGTGAAAACCCAATTGGTCAGGTATTCAATTTTATGTTGGCAGACACCAGACAACCTATGGTAGTTACGGCTGTAATTGCGGATCCATTGCCTAATTCTCATTTCTCCTATGATATATTGTGTAGTATGGAAGGCATTCACCCACCTGAATGGATCATGAAATCCTGGGGAACCTGGGCGATGTATGGATACATTAAGGTACACGAAGGAACTAATCCGTTAGAACTTGCCGATAAGATCAATAAGATATCCGAGGCACATCAGGGAGAAGGAGATACAGGATATCAGGCTTGGTTGGATGCTGGAAACTACTACCGCTATTTTCTCCAACCGATCACCGATATTCATTTAACCTCCAATTTACGAGGTGAATTTGAAGCCAATTCAAGTGAGTTTTTCGTGTATTTCTTCGCTATTGTTGGAGTGTTTATTCTTTTAATGGCGGTCGTGAATTTTATCAATTTAGCCACGGCAAGAGCCTCACATCGTACTTTGGAAATTGGTATTCGAAAAACTGTAGGCGCTAGTCGTGGAGACCTGATGATCCAGTTTCTCATTGAGTCTACAGTCATTAGCTTCATTGCCCTTCTGATTGCATTACCCTTGACTCAGCTGTTTATTCCATATTTCAACCAGGTGATTGGTAAGTCGATTTCTTTGGAGTTTTTTACTGATCCAGCTGCATCCTTAGTATTGATAACCTCACCAGTACTGCTAGGAATTTTGGCAGGAATTTATCCAGCTCTGTATTTGTCAAATTTTGGGCCTTCATCAATCTTTCAGAAGCTGATGGTGCGTCATGGAAAGCAGCGTATTCGTCATGTGTTGGTTGTAGGTCAATTATGTATTGCTGTTATACTCATTGCAGGAACTACGACTGTCTATCGTCAGATGCATTACATCACCACTAAGCCACTTGGTTTTGACAAAGATCAATTGATAAGTGTTGGGATGCTCCCATTCAGTGATGATCGAATAGATGTTTTCCGCTCAAAGGCATTGGAAATACCTGGGGTAAGTGAAGTCACTGTGACTAGTTTTCCTATTGATGGCATACGTACCGGAATGGCTGTTAGGAATGTGGATGAAGCTGAGAATTGGGTCAATATGAATTGTCTGAGTACCGATGAACACTTCATTCCAACAATGGGCTTGGATCTGATTGCGGGTAGAAATTTGCGATCATCGGAGATTGAACGGTCACAAGAACCATCTACTCAGGTGATCTTAAATAGGACTGGGGTGAAGTATCTGGGTTGGACTCCTGAAGAAGCCGTTGGT
>CAXEKM010000410.1:0-3877 GCA_963996645.1 uncultured Marinoscillum sp. | reverse complement strand
CAACACCTGCTGTGAAATATTCTGCCGGATCGCCATTCACTAAAAAGCAACAAACGGTTACTCCTAGATATTCGGCGGGATCGCCGTTTACCAAAAAGCAAATGTCCATTACCCCAAGATACTCAAAGGGTAGTCCATATCAGAGAAGTGCCTTAGCTCAACTGTTCAATCCAAAAGGAGTCACTCCTCGATACTCTGGAGGAATGCCTTTTACTAAAAAGGATAAAAACGTTACTCCTCGTTATTCTGCGGGATCGCCATTCGCCAATGTTAACTGGAAATGGATTAAACCAAGATACTCTACCAACAAGCACAAGTTTGATGGAGATCCACGCGTACAGTATCAGATGCGTCCATTTAACGAAGGAGCAGGCAAATACAAAGGCGACATCAAAGACAAAAACAAATTTGGTGCTTTGGTTCAAAACTTATGGACTTCTAGCAAGCAAGCAAAGTATGATGGAGATGTAGTACCAATGTACGCACCAATGGGTGATTACAAATCCAGTACCTTCTCGGGCAACTTCAAGCGCAAATGGATGAACGAAAAAGACATGCATCCGAGCTTCCATCACAACAAAGTCAACAATGATAGCGAAATGATTCGTAAAGGGTTTAGAAAGTGGAATGTGTTCTGGACTCGAATGAACAGGAACAAAGTGCAGCCAGATGCTGTTACTGATAAAATTTCGAAACCGAAATTCGATCGGAAAGAGGCCGAAATCTGGAATTGATATGAATTGGAAAGAATTAACAGATATTTCTCAACTGGCAGACATTGCAGAATTATCAAAAAAACAACCTGTACTTATTTTCAAACACAGTACTCGATGTTCGATCAGCGCTGCATCGCTGAACCGAATGGAAAGAAAGTGGGATGATAGCAAAGCTCAAAACCTGGAAGCATACTATCTGGACCTGATTGCGAATCGTGATATTTCGAATGCGATCGAGCAACAATTTGGTGTTTATCACCAAAGCCCACAGGTATTATTGATTCAAAATGGAGAATGTGTTTACGACAACTCACATTTTGGCATTTCCTTTGACGAAGTAATTGAAAATATAAAACCAGTAGCAGCCTAGGGACAACTGCTTCTTAAGTGTTAACTTGATACTATGAATAGAATCTCTTTGATCGTTATACTCCTTCTGTTTGGCGGAACACTGGCTTATGGCCAGCAGGATGAAGACGATTATAACACAGAGATCGTATGGGGACTAACCAAGAACACGAACAGTGGACTTATTGGTGGTGGAGTTTTTAAATTAGCCAGAAGACAAAAGGACAATGTATTTTCTACAATAGGCATTGAAATATTAAATGTGAAACACCCCTATGAAGTAAGGTATCCTTCTGCATCTGGGACTTATTTCACCTATGGAAAACAAAACTTTCTCTATTCGCTTAGAGGAAACTATGGCCGAGAAAAACTATTGTTTAGAAAAGCTCCTCAACAAGGAGTACAAATAAGTGGAATTATTGCAGCAGGACCTAGTATCGGAATAGTAGCTCCTTACTATGTGCTCACTGGTCAAGGATATGAGCAATATGACCCAAACAAGCACCCAAGAAGTACCATTCAAGGCTCAGGCAAACTGTTTCAGGGATTGGGTGATTCTCAAATCAAATTTGGTTTGAATGCCAAGGCTGGATTGTCGTTCGAATTCGGAACCTTCAAGAACAACATGGCTGGTGTAGAAATTGGTGTCTCATTGGAAGCATTCCCTCAAAAAATCATCATCATTCCTACACAGGATAATAAAGCCGTATTCTCTGCTTTCTATTTTACCATGTATTGGGGAACAAGGAAGTAAATCTCCTTGTTTGGAACTTTAACTTCGCAAAGCTTACTTTGCACAACATTTTAGAGACATGATAGAATTACCAACTATATCACAGGACAAAGCGCAAAAAATCAAAAAACCAAACTGGCTAAGAGTAAAGCTTCCAGTTGGTAAAGAATATGCGCAAGTACGTAAGATTGTAGACGAGAATAAGCTTCATACAATCTGTGAAAGTGGTAATTGCCCAAACATGGGTGAATGTTGGGGTGCTGGTACTGCTACCTTCATGATCCTAGGAAATGTTTGTACTCGAAGTTGTACGTTCTGTGCAGTGGCTACAGGTAGACCACCAGAGTATGACGAGCAAGAGCCTCAACGTGTAGCAGAAGCAATCGCTACCATGAAAGTTAAGCACGCAGTACTTACTTCTGTAAACAGAGATGAGTTGAAAGATCGTGGAGCAGAGATCTGGTACCAAACTGTAGTGAAAGTAAAAGAGCTTAGCCCTTCAACTACCATCGAAACATTGATTCCGGATGTGAAAAGCAACTGGGATGCACTTTACCGAATGATAGAAGGTGGTCAGGAAGTGGTTTCTCATAATATGGAAACGGTGGAGCGACTTTACAGAAGAGTACGTCCTCAAGCCAAATATGCTCGAAGCCTCGAGCAAACCAGATTGACCAAAGAAGCCGGAATGCGTACCAAATCTGGTATCATGCTTGGACTTGGTGAAACTCAGGATGAAGTACACAAAGCAATGGACGATTTAGCTGCAAACGGTCTTGATATTCTAACTCTTGGCCAATATCTGCAACCAACAAAACGTCATATTGAAGTGGCTGAATTTATTCACCCAGATCAATTTGATGCTTACCGGGAAGAAGGATTAAAAAGAGGTCTAAAATATGTAGAGTCAGGACCTCTAGTTAGATCTTCTTATCATGCAGAACGTCACGTAAACGTTCCTATCTAAGGTTTTTCTTAAACAAAAGCTGGGTATTTCGCCCACACGTCATGGTGTGAGTCGAAGATCTCTGAGTCAAAGCCAAAGAGCTTAAGCATCAGTCGTGCAGAACCTCTGATCAATACCGAATTGGAAATCACTATCACACGATCTATTTGATTGTGGAGCAAATGCATGTGCTTTAACCATTCTCTTCTGGCGGACATCTCAAAACCTGTCATGTCCATGCAGTCCCAAATCATGATGAACTTGGAGTCTTGCTGTTTATCAAAAACTACTTTCCAAATAGTAGTGGATTGTTGACTGGCGAATTCTGTGAATTTCCCTTTAAATCTTACATAAAGACAAGGCAGGTCGAATCGATCATCGAATCGAACCTCGACATTTTCAGATTTTAGTAACATGTGTTGATCGGTTGTATGGCTGCGTTCTATTGAGCGCACTCAAATATAAGAGAAATACCTAGGTAATACTCTTATGCCTTAACAACTAATACAACAAAAATGTTACGACGCCATTAACTGCGTACGTATGGTACTTAACTGATTATCAGACTTATAAATGACGACCGGACTACTTACTGAGCGAAGCAACATTCTTAAGTACAATCGATGAATTAAACTGTCGCTTATGATAACGACTGCTTTTATCTTTCTTGAAGTACTCACAATCGTCTTGGTCAGTAATTGACGTGAAGAGGGCTCATGCGCTTTCATCTTTGTTAAGTCCAAAACTAACAGATGCTTGTCATGATTTTCTGAAGCTTTATCCTTCCAGGCTTTAGCTGCTATGCCACAAGAATAGGTGCTTAAATAACCCTTAATCTTAAAGTTAATTGATGAGGTTCCGAAGTAATGATCGGACCTAATATCAACGTTTTCAGAGGTAATATTCATTCAATAGAATTGACGGTGAGCTTAAAACAACAAAGAAAATACATTCAATGCAAAGTTATACACCAAAATATAGGTGATTCACCTATGGAATCAGGTGTAAGCCTCAGTCAATTCTTGTTTTACAGAGGAAATAGTGCTGTAAACATCAGATTTGAAATTGAATAACTTAAGGATCAATCGAGCAGCTCCTCGAATGACAATGTTGTCAGCTATTACAATTACTTTT
>CAXEKM010000409.1:0-2367 GCA_963996645.1 uncultured Marinoscillum sp. | reverse complement strand
TCATTGTAGAGATATACAATAGAATTACCTGATGTAGAATTACCATCAAAGATCACATTATCATATCTAGACGGTGGCCTCGTGTGAAAAGTGGAACCACCACTTGCGGTAGCCCAATGAGTCTCATATTCCAACCAATCACCTCCGCCGCCTACCCAGTAAAAGTCTAAAACTGGAGGAGCCGTAATGCTCCATCCTGCACTTGCAGCATTTACTTCCGAATTATTGGCCACAAATGATGCTCCTCCAGATGCTACAACATCTTCTATTATCATATAATCAAAATGATGTGTTCCCGATTCTGATAAAAGCGTTGCCACCTCTCCTTCTTTGGATGAAGATAACAGTACAGGATCATTGGCGGTACCTTCAGCTGAGATTTGAGAAAATGTTACAGTAACCCCAGAGGTGATGACCATATCTGTTCCCAGATCCAAATTGAGCGATGAGAAATTTATCTGTGCCCCTGAATTTGCGACTATCTGAACTTCTGAATTAGAAAAAGTTACTTCGTCAAAGTTCTCTACATCACTAGTGGTGTTTAACCGTGCATTGATGGTGAGAGTGGTATTGGAAAACATGAAAGCAGATGCCGACGGCTTTTGTGTATAAAAATAATCCGTAGTGAATTTGGCATCCGTAAAGTCTACGTGACCATTAAAATCAGAAGGAATATTGAAGTAATATATATCTACATACTGCCCATTAAAATCTATCTCAGCATTGCTGTAAGCATAAACACTTCCCGATCTTAGGCTATCAGCCAATACGTAGGGCCCATCACCAACAAACATCAACTTGCAATAACTAGTGCTCGATCTGAATGTACGATTGGCATCTGTATCTATTGTCGATGATTCATCACTGTGAAATCGAAAATTACCATAGAAATTTCCGAAAGAGGTATTTTTATCTAACGTCAAATCACCATAGATCTGGAAATAACCAGAACCAGTAACCTTGGATGATCCGCTCACAGAAGACCAATCCATGTTTTGGCAAAATGCATCAACATCCATATTCACCGTATTATCGTCCTCAGTAAAAGAATTTTGATCGAAAAAGACATTGTCAGCACTGGTAGGAGGTGAGGTGTAAAAAGTAGTACCTCCACTTGATGTAGCCCAGTGGTTTTCATAGTCGGACCAATTTCCGGCACCTCCGACCCAATAGTAATCACTGGCCATAGTGATGTTGACAAATGCTAATAAAGCAAGAGCGAGTAGCGAGTTTTTCATAGTAAGCTGGTGTTAGGGCTTTATTTTAACACAAAGCTAGACTCCTGCTATCTGAAAAAAATCACAAAAATTGGGGGTTTATTTATATCACTAATTATAATGAGTTTCAGGCATAACCCACTAAAAAACAACAAGTTAATCAACCAAACCATGCTTCATAGCATAGGTGATTAATCCAGCGGAATTCTTGGCATTTAGTTTAGCCATGAGGTTTTTTTTGTGCGTATTCACGGTGTGAGCGGATATGAACAAGGCTTCACCTATTTCTTTGGCGGTTAGTTCCTTCACGAGGTATTTTAGAATTTCCTTTTCTCGTCTACTAAGCTTAACCTGAGGTTCCGGTTTTGCTTCAAAAAGACTGTTTACATACTTTTCTTTGACTTCTGGTGAGAAGTATTTTTTGCCATTTTGCAGCTCAGCCAATGCAACTACAAACTCTTCTTTTTCAGCATTTTTCAGCAAATAACCATCAACGTCTTTTTGAATAAGTTTAGCGATACGCTCAGGATCATTGTGGGTACTAAGAATGAGTGTTTTGACCTTAGGATATTTAGTTTTCACCACAGTATTCAGCTTTATCCCATCCATCTCAGGCATGCTGATATCCGTAACCAGTACATCCACCGTGTCAGTGGCCAATATATTCAAAGCCTCTTCACCTCCAGTAGCAGTAGCCACCACTTCGATGAGTGGATCAGATTTCAATAAGACACTAAGCCCATTGAGAAACATAGGATGGTCATCCACCAACACAATTCTGATTTTGTCTTTAAGCATACTGCATGTTGTTTTCCTTGAATGGGATATCAATATTCGTAATAGTTCCCCTTCCTGGTACAGAATCTATATGAAACTCTCCTTTTAAAATAGCTATTCTTGAGGCAATGTTTTTCAATCCCATACCTTCGGTGATTTGTTTTTCATCAAAACCACACCCATCATCTTCAATGATGACATTCAATTGATCTTCCAATTCATTGATGGAGATCTCAACCAATGTCGCATTGGAATGCTTAACAATATTATTGACCAACTCTTGAAAAACACGATACAATTCCAATTTTAGTTCATCTGTCAGGCTCAGCAAATCTGAAGTGGTATTGTCATCAAACTCTAACTCAAACCCATG
>CAXEKM010000408.1:0-3433 GCA_963996645.1 uncultured Marinoscillum sp. | reverse complement strand
GAACTAAAAGGAGATTTCTTTAACTCTCTACCAACAGGGGCACCATTAATTTTTAGTGAACCACCAAAATTCGTTTGAACCAAAACTCCTACCGTATAGCCACCTAGCTCTTCGGGCAACTTTCTTGAGGATGTACCAATACCTCCTTTATAGCCAAAACAGACTGTTCCAGTTCCAGCACCCACATTTCCTTCTGTTACTGATCCGGATTTAGAATTGCTAATTGCTTCAAGAACATGAGATTCCTTTACGTGTCTCCCTCTAATATCATTTAGAAAACCGTCATTCGTTTCTCCAACGACAGCATTCACTGATCCCATCTTCTCATTCTCAGGTAGACCAAGCATATAACTGATCACTCCATTGGCCGCTAATGGCACACTCAAGGTATTAGTGAGCACGATGGGCGTTTCAATATTTCCAAGTTCTTTTACCTGGCTATATCCCATCAATTTCCCATAACCATTACCTATATGCATAGCTGCTGGCACCTTTTCCTGATAGATATTTCCAGCATGTGGTAATATGGCTGTTACTCCTGTGCGGGTATCATCTCCCTCAATGATGGTCACGTGACCAACAGAAACTCCTTCGACATCTGTTATCGCATTGTTCTGCCCAGTCTTTAGGATTCCAATGGTTATCCCATAGTCTCTTGGTTTCAGATCCTGACTGAAAGCAATAGGAACAATAATTAAGGTTAATAAAAAGGCTAACAAATTTCTCATTAAACTCTGAAGATGAAGGCAGTATTAAATGACCATAATTACAATAAAAACAAGGTTATAATGTAATCAATCAAAGGATATAAAAAAATATTATCAAATTTTTAAAACTCTGAACACCACTTTTTAGTATTGTGATCAGAAACTATCATTTATTACTTGAAATACCATCAAACGTATATTAGCATTACACTCATGATGCTAATAAGTAGCTTCTCTTCAGCCCAACAAAGAGACTCTACGTTCTATAGCTACACTAAAATTGGTTATGAATATGACTTCTTCAACCAACAATTAAATGATTGGCATAACCTTACAGCCGAAGTAAAATTTGAAAGGAACCAATTCACCTTTCTTCCTCGACTCACCCTAGCCAATCGATTTGATCAATCATCTTTCCTATTTGAAAGTGATTTTTATAAGTCATTTGACAACCGGGATTACATCATGGCTGGATTTGGCCTGTCGCCTGGAAGCATTTTCGTGAAGAATCAATTAACATTGGAATATTTCAATCCTTTTGGCAAATGGGAACATTCTATTGGGCTGAGGTGGATGAATTTTGAAAACACAGGAAGCCTTGGTGTAATAACCGGTAGTCTATCAAGGTATTATGGTTCCTTTTTAACCTCGTTAAGAGGAAATTTCGCTTATGGTTTCAAAGAAGACAACTTCAACAACTTTGCTATAATCTTAACTCATAGATACTACTTTAGTGACAGTGGGTATATTGGATTGTTAGGAGCTTACGGTTATGACCCAAACCTTATTCTTATCAGCGACCAAAATATTGATCTAAGTGGCAAACCTGATCAATTGACTCTGGGAGCATCATTACATACTAGTAATAACAAGAATAAGCAATGGACCCTTTCCTATCAATGGATCAACTATGATTTTGTGGTCTATGAAAGGCAACAACATTCCATTTCTTTGTTTATAACCTTACACGAACGATGAGTCATCAAAAAATCTTGTTAGCGGAACCAAACGAACTTCTTCGAAAAGTACTAACAGACCGCTTGAGAATCGACGGGTATAAGGTGAAATCTGTAGTAAATGGTTTGGAATTAATTCAGGAAATGGATGATCGACCTGACCTAATCATTACTGAAGAACTCCTACCATTCAAGAGTGGATTCGAGATACTTGAATTAGCAAAAGAGAAAAAAATACCAGTCATCATTATCAGCGATGCAGATCTAGAATCTAAAATTCTCGAAGCATTCCGTCTAGGCGCTTCCGACTTTATTGACAAACCATTTAGTCCTAACGAAGTAGTGGCGCGCACTAAAAACATACTACTCCGTTTAAATGATGGTAGTCATGTTTGACATTACTGACTATCCAATTATTGACCAATGGATTATCTATCTGATTGGTTTGGTAATTCTATGCCTGATAATTACCATCGGTTCAATATTCATCTATCGGTTTCGATATATATTGTTTGATCGAAAACAACAGAAGTTTAGGAGTACGCTTCTTTCACTCCTTTCAACCTTTCTCAACTATCCCGAAAAGAGCGAAAAATACAAAAAGCAACTTCAACAGCTTGTTAAAAACAACTGGCAAAGAGAAATGCTCTTAGATGAGTTGGTTCAGATGTGTTATTCTTTTAGCGGAGTTTACGAGGAGAGATCGAAAGAACTGTATTACCACTTTGGATTGGATAAAATTTCCATCAAAAAACTGAATTCTTCTTTCACTCACCGAATCGTAGAAGGAATTATTGAATTATCAATCGTTGGGGATAAATCTGCTTATTCATCCATAGTTCCACTGGTGGATCATTACGACATCCGAGTTAGAAAACAGGCGAAAATCGCCATGGTAGAAATAGGCGAAATCAAAGGATTAATGGAGATGGAAAGCAGAATCGGAATCATGTCTAACTGGACATTTATTTCTATCCTGTCCATTCTACATAGGAGCCCTTTCAAACTCAACAAAAGCCAGCTTGAGACTCTGAAGAATTCAAAAAACCCAGCTACTCGAAGGTTAACACACTATTTAGACAAATACTCAGTCACATATCAATGATTGGATACAAAGAAATCACCGAGTTTCTCAATTATGGCATATTCTTCTATGCCTTGACAATTATGTCATTCTATGTAGTATTAGCCTTTATTTCTTATAGAGCATTACAGCGCTATACTCGAAATGAAAAGAATACCTACTTTGATGATATTTTACGATCTCCATTGGCTCCCAGTATCTCTATTATTGCTCCTGCTTACAATGAGTCTTTGTCAATTGTGGACAATATCAGATCACTACTTTCGCTTCATTACAACAACTATGAAATCATCATTGTGAATGATGGCAGCAAAGATGACTCTGTTCAGCGAATGATTGAAGCATATGATCTGGAACCTGCCAGGTCTATGGAATGTGCTTACCTGAACCACAAACCAATAAAAGAAGTCTACAAATCCAAAAATCCTGCCTTTTCAAAATTACTGGTGATTGACAAAGAAAACGGAGGAAAATCAGATGCCCTAAATGCTGGAATTAGTTATGCAAAGTCAGAACTGGTGGCCTGTATTGATGTGGATTGTATCATTGAAGACGATGCGCTTCTAAGAATGGTAAAACCATACCTGGAAGAAACTCGGAGAAAAGTTATTGCCGTAGGTGGAGTTGTAAGAATAGCGAATGATTGTGTCATCAAAAATGGGCGTTTACTTCAGGTAAAACTTGCG
>CAXEKM010000407.1:0-2934 GCA_963996645.1 uncultured Marinoscillum sp. | reverse complement strand
TCTACCACAAACACTTCATGACGAATAGCTACAGCCTTTTGTTTTAATGCTACTGAATCAACCTTTAGAACCTCCATCGTTTTGATTATCCTGATGTGAATTGTAAGCTCTCACGATATCCTTAACTAGCTTATGACGTACTACATCCTTCTCATCAAGTGTTACAAATCCTATTCCCTTGATGTCACGAAGAACATGCAGTGCTTCAACCAGTCCTGACTTTTGGTTTCTAGGTAAATCAATTTGAGATCTATCACCAGTAATGATCACCTTGGATTCGGGCCCCATACGAGTCAGGAACATCTTGATCTGCATCGGTGTAGTATTCTGGGCTTCATCCAACAAGATGTAAGCGTTATTCAAGGTACGCCCACGCATGTATGCCAATGGAGCAATCTCGATCACACCATTCTCTCGGTAATAACGCAACTTCTCAGAAGGAATCATGTCATTGAGCGCATCATAGATCGGACGTAAGTATGGATCGATCTTTTCAGTAAGATCTCCTGGCAAGAAGCCTAGGTTCTCTCCTGCCTCAACTGCTGGACGCGTGATGATAATCTTCTTTACATCTTTATTTTTGAGTGCTCGTACTGCCAAAGCCACACTGATGTAGGTCTTACCCGTTCCAGCAGGTCCAATAGCAAAAACCAGGTCATTTTTTTCTACCGCTTTGACCAGATCTTTTTGATTTTTAGTCTTTGGAGTGATTTTAAAACCTCTAGTCCCAAATACCAAAACATCATCAGCACCGGAATGTGCCGTACTGTGCTGCTCATCATTGATATAAGACACTACATTTTCATGAGTCACCTTACCATACTTATTGTAATGATTTAGTAGACTATTTAAAATGTCGTTAATCTTAAGAATCTGTGGAGCTGTCCCCTGTATTCTAATCTCGTTTCCTCGTGAAATAATCTTGCTCTCAGGAAACGCAGAGGCGATTTCTTTAATATTCTGGTTTTGGATTCCAAGGAAATCGACAAGGGATATATTTTCTAGCGTTATTACCTTTTCTAACAAATGAATGCTCGATTTATGTGGGTTTAATTTTTCTTGCTTTTAGAATTTATATTTTTGTCTCAAGTTAAAAAAATATTTCCGTTGCTTGTATGGCGCTAGTCACTTTTATGTCAGATTTCGGTACTGAGGACCACTATGTAGCAGCGGTAAAGGCGGCCATTTTAAAAGGCAACCAATCTCTGAACATTATTGACATCAGTCACTCCATCTATCCTTCAGATATTGGACATGCGTCGTACGTTTTGAAAAGTGTATTTCGTGACTTCCCTGCCAACACTGTTCATTTATGCGCTATTGATCTTAACTCGAGAGAACCTAACAAGCTTATAGCTATTAAACTGGAAGAGCATTATTTTGTTGGTCCTGACAGTGGTTTATTCAGTCTATTGTCTACCCAAAGACCCACAGCTATTATTGACATCAATGCACTGAAACCGATAGAAAGCACATTTGACGCTAAAGAAATAATGGCTCCTGTGGTATCAAGCCTGGCCAATGGTAAAAACATCCATGAGATCGGACCTGCCTTACAAGAAATGAAGGTACTTTACTCCAGGCAGCTCAAAGTAACCAAACGAGAAATCTCTGGCAATGTCATCAGAGTGGACTCTTATGGCAATTTGATCACCAACATTGTTCAGTCAGAGTTTGACACCATTATGAAAATCAATGGCAACAAGCCATTTGAAGTAGGGTTTGGAAGGGAGAAATCAAGAAGAATCCACAAAACATACAATGAAGTAGAGTCTGGTGAGTTCTACATTTTCTTCAATAGCAATGGCTATTTGCAAATAGGTATTAATAAAGGAAATGCATCTGAGCTTCTTGGTTTAGCACTGGACTCCCCTGTTCTCATCAATTTTGAAATATGATTACCCGAATAGTTAGAATGGTCTTTCAGGAAGATAAGACTGAAGCTTTTGAAGCAGTCTTTGAAGCAAGTAAAGAAAAAATCCGTGCACGAAGTGGCTGTCAATATCTTTCGCTTCATCGAGATCATCATTCTCCAAACGTTTACTACACAGTCAGTAAGTGGGATGCACAAGAGGACCTGGATGATTACAGGCATTCAGAATTATTCAAAACAACCTGGGCAAAGACAAAAATCTTATTTGCAGATAAGCCAAGCGCTTACTCTCTGGATCAGCTGATTGAACTACCGTAAAAACCCTTTAACAGAGCATTTCAGAATTTAACCGAAGAATTTGATTGGTTGAACGAACAATAGTTTGTCAATTCACGGGAACGCATAGATTTGTACATGAATCTAGCCCGAAAGGGTCATAGACATAGCTGGTTGTGGTCCCTCGTTTTTCCCTTACGAGGGATCTTTTTTTATACCCAGTTCTATCTCAATGTCCAGTGCAGACTGCAACTCCATCAAAAAGATAATCCTCATTCTTACCTACGTTTCCAAATGAAAGCACCATGTGCTTGAAGTAATTATCGTTCATGTGGATTTTGATGCTACCATCAAGAGTGAGGAATAAATCGTAGGTCAGCTCCTGACCATCAGAAAGCACTGCATTTTCAACCACAGTTACACTTTCACCAGTAGCACCATCTACATCATTTAATCGTAAGGCCAACTCACCAACTTCGCTGACACCTCCAAAATGCAAATGTGCTGGATGTGCACCTCCTTCTATGGTATTTTCAAGCTGAATTCTGAATTCTAATTTCCCAGGACCCAATTCAGTTACTTTCACATCACCTCGCACTGGATTCGAATTGGCACGATGCAATAAATACGTGTTTTGCCTTAATTCAGGTTCTGAATTATTTTGACAACCAAATAATCCAACAATTATTAAAATAGAAGCTAGCTGTATAGTTACTTTCATGCTTGAAAATTTTAGTCTTATAAAGATAACACCGAAACAGGCAAAAACATTTTATCACTAATAC
>CAXEKM010000406.1:0-2512 GCA_963996645.1 uncultured Marinoscillum sp. | reverse complement strand
TAATGTTTTTCAGATTTTTGATGACCTCTTCATCATAATTTTTATTGATATCAGTGATAACGTATCCGATTTCCTCGTTAGTCTTCAAATACTGTCCCACGATGTTCAGGTTATGATTCGCTAAGATATGGTTGATTTTAGCCAATATACCTGGTTCATTTTTATGAATATGAATGAATCGATGAGCATTCTTAAGAGTAGGAAGTACAATGTTCGGGAAGTTTACACTGTTATTGGTAGATCCCGTATTGATGTATTCCATAATCTTGCCTGGAACGAAATCAGCGATGTTTTCTTGCGCTTCCAAGGTGCTGCCGCCAATATGTGGAGTTAAGATCGTGTTTGGAAGACCTCTCAATTCAGATACGAATTCTTCGTCGTTACTTTTAGGTTCCTCAGGGTATACATCTACACCTACACCTCTGATTTTTCCAGAGAGCACGTATTTCTTTAAAGCTGCAATATCCACAACTGGGCCTCTAGCCAGATTCAAGAAGATCACTCCATCTTTCATTTTAGAGAAATGTTCCTCCTTCATAAAGCCGGAGTTCTCTGGACGGCCGTCTATATGAAGTGAAATCATATCTGAAGTCTCTAGCAACTCATCCATGGATTTGCACTGCGTGGCATTTCCTAGAGCAAGTTTCTCTTCCAGGTCAAAAAACTGGACTTTAATACCGATAGACTCAGCAACTACAGAAAGCTGAGCTCCGATATTTCCATAACCAATGATACCTAGCGTTTTACCTCTTACTTCGAAACTTCCTTTAGCAGACTTATCCCAAACACCATTGTGCATAGAGACATTCTTATCTGCTATATTTCTCATTAACAAGATAATCTCAGCGATTGCGAGTTCTACTACAGATCTGGTGTTAGAGAAAGGTGCGTTAAATACCGCTACACCTTTGCGCTGACATTCTACCAAATCAATTTGGTTAGTTCCTATACAGAATGCTCCAACAGCCAATAATCTGTTTGCATTGTCCAATACTTTCTTAGTGATATTCGTTTTGGATCGAATACCAATGATGGAAACGTCTTTAATTGCTTCGCAAAGTTCATCCTCGTCCATTCCGGCCGGGTGTACTTTAACATTATATCCTTCTTCCTGGAGTTTTCTAACCCCATGTTCATGAATATTTTCCAAAAGCAGCACATTGATGCGGCTTTTTGGGTAGGAGAGGGCTCTTTCCATCTTATTTAAATATAGTACTTCGTCTAAGTTAGGGGCTTCATGATCGGCGTTCTCAAGAACGTTTTGTCGCCTTACATTCTCTGTAAAGGCGTAAAACTTGTGAGCGATACCAGCTTTTTTAATTTCATAGTCGGTATAGCCATCACCAAGCACGTATACTTCGCCTTCCAAATGCAATGATTTGATCTTGTTTGGCTTGCCATTGTTTTGAGAAAGCATGTTGTCTTTATCAAAACCTACGATGTTGCCAGAATCGTCATAAACAAATTCGTTGGCGAAAACTCTGTCTTCTGAAATTCCAAAATGCTCTACTATGGGAACAATGAAATCCTTAAATCCATTCGAAAGGATATAGATTTGATCAGAGTATTTCTTGATAAACTCCTTGTTACGCTGAAACGACTCAGAAACCTGCTCACTTAGTCTGGCAATAAGCTCAGGTAAGTGTGATTTGTGTGCTCTTAATATTTCAAGGCGTTGCTCCAGGGAATCTCTAAACGAAATCTTACCTTCCATACCAAGGTCAGTGATGTCTTTGATCTTCTGAAGTGAAGTCTCAGCATCATCTTTTCCTCTAAGGGAGATTTCGCAGAGCACATCAAGTGCCTCTACTCTGGTGAAAGTACTATCAAAATCAATTACGAAATGTTTCTGATTTTCCATAAGTTCGCTATCTCTGAAAGGCCCCAAAATTAAGAACCTTCATGGCATATAGAACTATCATTTTCGGATTATTCCTCATTTTTTTTCAAAATGTATACTCTCAGAAAATTGACTCTTCCGCAATTTTAGAAAAATTACAAAAAGACATAGATTCTATTGTGAATTCCGCAATTTCGAAAGAAGCTTTTCCTGGAGCGGTTATTTACGCTAGTTATCAGGGCAAACCTTTGGTGTACAAATCTTATGGTTTTCATACCTATGACAGTCTCAATCATGTCTATGTTTCGGATATTTATGACCTGGCTTCATTGACCAAAGTGATGGCTTCCACCATGGCTTTGATGAAGCTATATGATGAAGGGAAAATACATCTCGATGATCAGATCAATGACTATGTGTCCGGACTTGGATGGAGTAAATTTGGTAAGGTTACGCTAAGAGAGGCTTTGGCTCATCAGGGAGGTATCAAAAGTTGGATCAGGTATTACACAGAGATTCAAAAGAAGAATGGGCGCTATAAGCACAATACCATAGCATCTGAGTATTCTGAAGACTTTCCAGTCAAAATTGCGGAAGGAAAATACCTGCATAAAGGTATGACATCATCTGATATTTTGGATACATGTTTTAATATACAATTAGTTCAATCAG
>CAXEKM010000405.1:0-1797 GCA_963996645.1 uncultured Marinoscillum sp. | reverse complement strand
TACAGGGTTTCCCGGTACAGCAATCACATCAGCTAAAAATCCATTTTTCAGTTGGCCTAACTGCGTTAATCGAAATGCTGCTGCATTTATGGATGTGACTGATTTTAGTACATCCAGTGGTTTCATTCCGTAATCAACCATAATCTCTAGTTCCAATGCATTTTGGCCATGCTCAAATACACCAACATCCCCTCCGGCGATGATGGTCACACCGCTTTCTAAGGCCGTTTTGAACATAGCACGTTTTTCTTTGATCACTTGAGGCTCTGTGTTTTTAGAGCCATCCCAATCCGTGCGATACTGGGTGATGGAATGAGTAGCTGCCAAAGTAGGGCAGAAAGCCACTCCATGTTCTTTCATGAGTTTGAAGACTTCCAATGTACCTTCCGTTCCATGCTCGATGGTTTTAACTCCAGCTAAAGTAGCTCTTCGCATACCCTCTGCGGTACTTGCATGAGCTACCACATCTCTGCCTGAGCTGGCAGCGGTTTCTACCATCAGTTTCAATTCTTCAATACTGAAAGTAGGCATGGATTCCTTATAAGGACCCCATCTGTAGTCCGCATAGACTTTGATAACGTCAGCACCTTTGCCTATTTGTTCTCTGACCACTTTGATGACGTTTTCTCCATCAGCTTCCTGAGCTCCTAATGGAATATCAACTCCATCATGAAAACCTTTTGGTCCATAACTACCCGTTGCGACAATCGCAGGGCCAGCCACAATCATTCGTGGACCTTGTATGATACCCATTTCTATACTTTGCTTGACGGCCACATCAGCGTAACCAGCTCCTTCTGATCCTAAATCTCGAATCGTAGTGAAGCCTGCCATGAGATTAGCATTGGCTGCTTTAGCACCACGAATGGCTCTGAGTGCTGGTGATTCCAACAGCACCTGGTCATTCCATTCAGTCTGGTTGTAAGGATACAACAGTACATGTGAATGTGCTTCGATCATGCCCGGCATGAGTGTAGCATCGCCAAGTTGGACTGTTGAGTCAGCTTTCAGTTTATTACCTGGTCCAACATCTATGATCACATTGCCTTTGATGACTATTCCCCAATTGTCATGCATTTCTATTCCATCAAAAAGTCGATTAGCAGTGATTTTTACTGTTTGAGCATTGATTGAATAGAAACAAAAGACCGATAATAGGAGAATCAGGAATCTACGCATGAGTGAGTATTTAGTATGTCGGAAAGATACTAAATGAACCCATGTTGGATGCTAATTCTTACGTTTTACTCCACGAACGGCTTCTGCAGTCCATGGATCATCCGGCCAATGATGTTTTGGATATCGACGTTTGAGATCTTTCTTTACCTCAAAATAGGCGTTGCTCCAGAAGCTTTTTAAGTCTCCAGTGATCTGTACAGGTTTGAACCCTGGAGAAAGAAGCTGCATCAATACGGAGGTCTTTCCGCCATTGATCTTAGGAGTGTCTTCTAATCCGAAGCATTCTTGTAATCTCACGCTTAAGAAAGGAGGTTCACCATTGTCTCTATATAGCAATTTGATATTGGAGCCACTAGGAACTTCAATTTTCAACGGAGCCAGGTCATCAAGCAGTTGCTGTTTGTCAAACTCCAAACTATGCTGCAGAATATTCACCAGATCCAATTTTTTCAGATCCTCTGGTTTCTTCACATGATCCAAATAAGGAGCGAGCCACTCGTCATTGGTGATTAACAACGTAGAAGTGGTTACATCAGGCCAGTTCTGTTCTGGGTTCCATTTCTTTAGAGATAAAACGCGGTTTTGCCATTGCTCTACTTTTTCATTGAAATCCAATAG
>CAXEKM010000404.1:0-2806 GCA_963996645.1 uncultured Marinoscillum sp. | reverse complement strand
GGCGGAGTCTATAGTGATTTCATTCCTTGCGGTACTTTTGGGTGTGTTTTTGGCTGTTTTAATCGCACCTTTTTTTGCTACACTTATTGATCGGCCAATTCATTTATCTCTTTCAGATCAGGGTTGGTTGGTCCCGGGTCTATTGGGTTTAGCGATAGCTATTGGTCTGCTTTCTGGGAGCTATCCTTCGCTTGTGGTTTCAAAATTCAAGCCAGCGGGTGTATTGAAAGGTGATCAACTTCGAAAAATTGGCAACATCAGGCTTCAAAAATTTTTACTGATTGTTCAATTCACCGCTTCTATTTTGTTGATTGCTGGAAGTTTGTTCGTGTACCAACAGCTGCAGTTTATTAGCAATAAAGATTTGGGTTATTCCAAAGAAAATATACTCACTCTGGAGCTAAGAGATCATTCGGAAGTGGCACAATTAATCCTCAATACCCTTGCCGATGATCCAAATATCCTAAGTTATAGTTCATCCAGTTATGTGCCTGTTGATATTGAGTCTAGTGTTCAACTTGATAACAATACAGTAGATGAATCCGATGATTTGATAATATATTCAGCAGCGGTGGATGAGAAGTTTTTAGATACTTATGATATCGAATTAATAGCTGGAAGAAACTTTATTAATTCATCAGAAAAGGGCTGCATTGTTAATGAAACTGTGGTGAAGCAATTGGGATGGTCTCCATCAGAAGCCATTGGAAAAACACTTGATAAAGAGAGCGGAACAAGCATTATTGGTGTAGTGAAAGACTTCCACATGCATGTGATGAGAGAGCCCATAGCACCACTCATGTTGCGAGGAATAGAAGGTGGTTTTGGACCTTTTGTCTCCTTAAAGATTCATCCAGAGAAAGTTGATGAAACCTTCCAACAATTAGCGGATGAAATTGCTGAAATATCTCCCAATCCCGTTGATTTCAAATTCGTAGATGAGCATTTCAATCAATTATACCTTCAGGAGTATCAGTTAGCGGATGTGTTTGATTTCTTTACAGTGATTGCGGTGTCTATCGCTTGTATGGGGCTTTTCGGTTTAGCTGCTTTGGCAATAGGTAAACGATCTAAGGAGGTTTCCATTCGGAAAGTGCTGGGAGCATCGGCTATGTCTATCGTGTCGTTACTTTCCAGGGATTTTCTAGTGCTGATAGTTGTGTCATTCGTAATAGCTGTTCCCGTGGCATGGTATTTTGTGTCCAGGTGGTTGGAAAATTACGCCTATCATATGGAAATGAATTGGGCGGTTTTTCTTCTTGCTGGATTTATCGCATTGTGTCTGGCCATGCTCGCCATTGTTATACAAACAGTAAAAGCGACCAGGAGGAATCCAGTTGATGGACTAAGGACAGAATGAAAAATCTCAAAAACATACCAAAATGGATAGAGCGTTTGCTGGAAAGAGTGCTTCCGGATAGCCTGGCTGAATTTGTCATTGGCGATTTAGAGGAATATTATGCCATTCATTACAAGCAAAAAGGATTGGTTTGGGCTAGAGTGAATCTATTATGGAATATGCTTGGAATTTGCATCTCTTTCGCTTTTAAGAAATCAAGATCAAACTCAAATTATACGACTATGTTAAAGTATTATTTCAAGCTGTCCTGGCGAAATATGGCCAAGCAGAAGGTTTATTCGTCCATCAAAATTGGAGGTTTTGCTTTAGGCATTGCTGCCGCTTTGCTGATTGCTCTGTTTATCAAAGATGAGCTTAGCTATGATAAGTTTTACAAGAATCAGGATCGAATCTTCAGAGTGCTCAATGAATCTACTCATCCAGAACATCTGGAGCGTTGGTCGGCTTTTCCTCCTCCGATCAAATCTGCTTTGGAAAATGAATTTCCAGCAGTAGAAAAGGTGGGTCGTATGGTCAATTTTGATTGGTATGATGCTGGTAGCAATCAATTGCGGCCTATCGAAACGCAGGCGAATACCTATGAGGAAGGTTTTGTCTATGTGGATCCTGAGATGCTGGATATTTTGGAGATTCCAATGATATACGGAGATCACACTGCTTTGAATCAGCCAAACTCTATTGTGATTTCCAAATCGAAAGCAGAAAAGTATTTCCAGGGGATGGACCCTATAGGCAAACAAGTCATTCTCAATGAAAACGATCAGAGCATCTACACGATCGGTGGAGTAATGGATGATCCAAAATCTAACTCCTTCATGCAATTTGATTTTCTTATCACTTTGGCTTCTGAGGAGTTTTGGGAAGGGGAACAGACTTCCTGGGGCTCCTGGAATTACGCGGTGTTTGTGAAGTTGAAAGAAGGGAGTGATTATTTGACTTTTCAAGACAATCTTTTATTGATCCGCGACAACTATATGATTCCCTATAAGGAAGAGCGGGGTGATAAGCGCGCGGAGGATATGAAAAAGTATTACTTATATGATGTGCAGCCAATTGCAGAAACACATCTATTCTCTCAGGATACCAATGATA
Source organism: uncultured Marinoscillum sp. (assembly GCA_963996645.1). Taxonomy (GTDB): domain Bacteria; phylum Bacteroidota; class Bacteroidia; order Cytophagales; family Cyclobacteriaceae; genus Marinoscillum. The sequence goes on along the minus strand of CAXEKM010000404.1, from coordinate 354 downwards.
ATTTGATACATGGAGATGTCGATACTGTCTTGCTTTTTGGAGGCATTGCCCTGTTTATCTTGTTGTTGGCTTGCATTAATTTCATCAACTTGAGTACAGCTAAGTCTGCCAATCGTGCGAAGGAAGTGGGGATGCAGAAAGTGATGGGGTCTACTAAATCCGAAATTGTCCGACTATTCTTTTCAGAGGCATTTTTGTACACGTTCATTTCATTTTTTGTGGCATTGGTCATAGTGTGGATTTCATTGCCATTCTTCAATCAATTAGCTGATAAGAACTTATCTATACCGCTTGACGAGTGGTGGTTAATTCCTGGACTTCTTGGGTTTATACTCTTAGTAAGTTTCCTATCAG
>CAXEKM010000403.1:0-3327 GCA_963996645.1 uncultured Marinoscillum sp. | reverse complement strand
CAGTTAAGGTATTTAAAACTCTAACTAGCTTGATCGCTCCTCTATATTGACGCTCGGCATTCTCCTCTGTTATTTCTGTTGGATAATTGTAGATGTGTGGATACTTGGTTAACACATACATTCCAACGAACATGATCAATCCTATGGCTGGTAACATCCATAAGGAATTCCTACTGCTGAATCCATCCACTTCACCACTGGCGTTGTAATGAGATGGTATTCTGTCTGGAAGGTCATAAAAATAGATCAGTGGGATAAGAATCAATCCTGCTAAAAATAGGAATCCGACTATTTCAATAACCCAGTCTGACGCATCTTTTTCTATTTCAATTCTTGGTCGTGACATAAATCTGCTGACTTTGATCTATTCTAAATTTAATTAAAATCAGCAGATTATATGGGTAGGTGTTATTTATTTGATGATTAGTTTCTCAGTGGTGACCTTTTTTCCATTATATAGTTGAATGAGGTATAAACCGCCACTTAAACCACTAACGTCGATCTGATTGGAGGTTTTGTATTCGTAAGAACAATAGATAATATCTCCATTAATATTCATCAATTGAATGGCTGTAGGTTCATTGGTGCTGATCTTGATTTGGTCAGATGATGGATTAGGATAGATTTCTATTTCATTACTCATTGTTGCCAGGACATTAACTGGTTCTGGCATGGATTCAGAGTTAATTCCAACGTATCGCTGTATTTCGGGATCCTCAGTTTGATTGGTTTTTACTTCTAGAAAACCAGGAATATTATTAATCTGTCCTTTCCATGCACCAACGAGTAGAAAATGCTCTGTAAATGAATCTCCAGATAACGATGCCGTATGCACTTCATCATGTGCGTGGTAGTGATACCCAAATCCATCATTGTGATCATGACCACCATATTCATCCAATGCAATTTCGTCTCCATTCATAGGATAATTAGCTTCATACCTACCAAACAAAGCAATTCCATCATAAGCGAATCCAATAACGGGAGGGTGATTATGACCTTCGTAATCAGCAAGATTATAAAGGTTAATTCCATTACCATTGAACGCATGTCCATCTGCGTGGTAGTGTAATTCGAGACCGCCACCTACATGAATTCCAGAATGAGTCACTTCGGCATCTTCCACTGCAAATCGCAGGTTATTGTTTTGAGCCGGGTAGATGGTGACACCATCTATGGCAATTCCGTTAGATACTAGACTGGTATAATTATAGACTGTTTTAGTAGTGGATGTTCCTTCTTTGGAATCATAGTCAGATGCTAGATCATTGAATGCAGATAGATCATTGTCAAACAGACCATCTATCAGTCCATAATCTCTAAGAGGTATTTTTACCATAAATTCTCCCAGTTTACCATGACGTGTTACAGTGGTTTCCCCATAACCAACACCTTGTTCTGCTCCAGGAGGTCTGTCTACGTCTACTAATTGATTCGGTCTTGCAGAAACAGCATGTGAGGTGATCACCATAAATGGATGTGGAGAACCCGTATCATCTGAAGCATTGGTAAAGTAAATATTAGGTATCGTGTTGTAACCTAGGCGTGCTCCATAAATATCTGAACTCGCAATGATTTGGTCCAGCATGGCACTTCTGGCAGCTAAATAGAATGCTTTAGGGTACCGCATTGATAATCCGGCATCCTCTATGGTGGTTTCTATTTCATCCAACATCTCAGTTGCAGCAGTTGTTGCTTCAACTGAGTTTCCAAATTGATTGGTTATCGTCTCATCAAGTTTCTGTTCCAGTTCAGTTAATAGCTTACTTTCAGCAATGTCTGTTGCATCATCGGGTAACTCCGCTGTTGCATTAGGTTGATATTCCGTAGCGTTTGGATTGAAATTCGATCCATCTTCAATGATCAGGTTGAATAAGTCATTGGCATCTCCTACAAAGAAACTTCCTGCTGAGTCTTCATTGTCTACCCATATGATCTTGGAGTTGTCTCCAAATCCAAGCCATTTAGTGGTCCATGAGGTGTTTTCTGTAAAACCTCCGGTTCCATAGTTCCATTGACTGGTTGCTTTGATCGTGGCATTATCTGGTGTTCCATCAAATTCGATCAGAGCATATCCTGAAGATGTGGCTTCTGATGCGAGCATTGTTCCAGCATCACTTGGAATTAGATTATTCGTGGAGGAACTATTAAGTGCAAAATAACTGTGTAAAAATGGGTTTAATTGATATTCACCTGCTAATGGTGTTTCGTTGTTGTCTTGATGCACATTGATATCCACCATTTGATAGACTGATCGTAGTACATCACCATAAGTAGTATTAGAAAAGTCTATTGAATGAACAATTGTCGTGGTATTGTCTGCATCTATTGCTACAACCTTCGACTTGGATTGATCCATCAATAATATATAGGACAGATTCTCAAAACTGCTCAGTGCTGTGGGTGTCCACGATTTTTGATAATTCCTTTCTAGTATCTGATCAAAGGCTTGAGGGCCGTAAAAGTCAAATTGTTGACTTCTGCCATTTAACAAAACAGATGTAATTAGAAGTAATGTGAAAAGGTATTTCATGTTTCAGGTTTTGCTTATCTAACGAGAGGTTAGAGCAAAACCCTTCCTTATCAATTACTGGTTGCTATTGGAAGATCATTTCTAGACCACTCACTCCAGGATCCTACATACAATAGAGGTAGAGGAAGCCCTGCATGAGCCAGCGCCAGGATTGAATGGCAAGCTGTAACTCCGGAGCCACAATGCATGATCACTTCATTCTTTTCAAGTCTTTCGGAGACAGGATGATAAAGTTCTTTTAGTTCTTCTGCTGATTTAAAAGTACCCTCTTCTGTTAAATTATCCTTGAAGAACATATTGATCGCGTTGGGGATATGACCGGCTACCAAATCAATAGGCTCACTTTCTCCCTGATATCTAAATCCTTCTCGTACATCAATAATAATCTTTGAGGAGTCGGTGCTAGCCTGTATAACATCTTTTAAATCTATTACATCTAACTGCCATTGATTAGTAGGGTATGAGGAATCAATACTTTTGGGTTTTGACTGTCCACTTAAGATGGTGTTGCCTGAATTTTTCCAGGCTTGAAAGCCACCATTCAGTACCTGAACTTGTTTGTGCCCTTGCGCTTTGAGCATCCACCAAAGTCTTGCAGCTGCGTTTCCACCACCCATATGATCATAAACTACGACATGACTATGTATGGATATTCCAAATTTGGATAATGTCTCAAAGTGTTTCTCCCACTCTATTCTTTCGTTCTTATTCATCATTTTTTTTCTTTTGGTTTTCATTACTTAACCTCTTTTATGGTTTATCTTTTAGTGTTTTGGAACAGAACTCATTTCCAT
>CAXEKM010000402.1:0-5401 GCA_963996645.1 uncultured Marinoscillum sp. | reverse complement strand
TCATCAATTGATAATGAAAATGTCACTGATCCTGTTTTCAACAGGTAGAAGTTGTTTGCTTTAGCAAACTGCTGAGTGAGAATCTGATCCTTTTTTAAACGAATCTCTGATCCTAGTGCCAGAATTTCACGGCTAATTGATGAATTGACATTAAAAGTCTTCAATAATTAGGATATTTATAATTAATTGAACTTTTATTAAAATTATGATCAAGAAAATTATAAATATGTTGCGATAAATAAAATTATATTCATCACTAATTATGAAACTGCCAAAGAATATTATGGCTTTTTGGGAAAAAGAAATAAAGGGATTGATCAAATTGGATCACGGTAATTAACCGGGCTACACTGAGCAAACTTGACGTCTTTTGTTAATCCGAATTTGAAATTTTTGGTGAACTTATTAAGGAGATCATCAAATTTAGTTGCTTGTTCTGCTGTGATTTCTCCTTCTTTGAAAGAATACAAGAAATAATCAATTGATCCATCAGCGGCAAAGTAGATGCGATTAAAGCATCTGATCTGACCACCCCATTTGAAGTCATTTTGACTTAGGTATGCACTCAATTCGTGCAACATGGAGTAATAAGCTGTAATGTAGTCTTCTTGTTGATCAGCGAATACCGCTTTAGATGCATCCGAGTGAATTCCACTTTGATACAAACTATCCAACAACTTAATGTCTACTCCCAATGAATCCGCATAAGCAATTGGCATAATCTGCTGCGCATTTGAAACATACCCGATGAAGAGAATCGTGATGAAAGTGAGTAGATGTTTTGTCATTCTGTAGCTGTTGTTTATAAAATTGGGATGGCGAAAATACGTCAAAAGCAGAGTAACAAAAAGTTGATGCTCACTTAATTAGAACGAAACATGATGAGTGGGTATTTTCTGTAGATGAGCGAAATAGTGTATTCCATTTCCTAAATTTGAATACAAACAACGCCACTATGTTCTACAGAACTTTACTCACCGTATCATTTATTGCCTGTTTTATTCATTTCACTACTGCTCAATTTGGAGACCTTAGAAAGAAACTTCAAGAGAAAGCAGCAGAAGTTGTCAAAGATAAAGTCATTGATAAAACGGATGAAAAACAGAATGAATTTGATACCACTTCATTAAACTATGCCATTGCTTTTCTGGATAAAACCGAATCCTTTCAAAATCGGCAAGATGGAGAGCGACTGGTAAAAGCAACCAGGTTTGCACTTCGTGATGATATAGAGAAGTCAGAGCGAGAAGAAGCTCGTGACTTATATGATCTAGGACGATTGAGTTATGGGAAAAGAGCTTATTATATCGCAGAGTTAAATCTGCTTGGGGCCAAATTAGCTTTTGAAACCCTCGGAGAAACATCAGACCCTGTTTACTTTAAATCGCTTGGTACACTTGGCTTGTTGTACAGCGATATGGGTCGATTTGATAGAGCCGAAGAATTAACCAAAGATGCTTTGGAGGGTTGGGAATCCAGTAGCGGAACCAGTAGTGCCGGGTATGCCGCAGAATTTAACAATATGGCTGTTCTCAATTTCAGTCAAGGAAACCTTAAGCAGGCAGAACGAGACCTGACCACTTCTTTAGGTCAAATCAAGCGTGTAGAAGGAGAGAATTCAGTTCCTTATGCGATTGCGTTAAATAATATTGGCATCCTATATCAATACATGGGACGATTTGAAGAGGCACTGGATTACCTGGAGCAATGTATTGAGGTGGCAGATAAGGAACTTCGAGAGAAGTCAAGCACTTATGTTCAGTTTCTGACCAACAAAGCACTGATTCTACAAGAAATGGGGGACTACAGTGGTGCTGAAGCTACCTACAAAGAAGCGATGAACATTCAGACCAGTAGAATGAAGCTGAACAAAACGTCGGACCCCGACTATGCACATATGCTGAATAATTTGGCTTCATTATACATGGTTTCTGGAAGGGAAGAAGAAGCTAAATCGTTACTTGAAGAAAGTTTGACCATCTATAAAACCAAATTCGGAGACAATCACTTACTAACAGCTGGAGCAAAATCTGATTTAGGTAGAGTATATTTATTTCAGGGTGATTATTCCAAGGCCAGTGATTTGTTAGAGTCAAGCTTTTCCGTGTTCAATCGACTCTTAGGGGCTGATCATGCTAAAACAATATCAGCTAAAGAGGATCTGGCGACGCTTGCCTGGAAGCAGAGTGATATTGACAAAGCTAATACCTACTATCAGGAAGTATTAGATGCCAGTTTAAACTTTATCAATGAGTTCTTTCCGTCTCTGAGTGAAGTGGAGAAAACGAAGTATTGGCAGCAGTTCAAGCCTCGATTCCAGAATTATTATCGATTCGTAGCGGATCAAGCAGTTAATAAAGCAGAGTTAGTAGGAAGCATGATGAACTACCGGATCAAGACCAAAGGGCTTTTATTAAATGCCAGTACGAAGATCCGAAACACCATTTTGTCTAGTGGAGATGATAAGCTGATTGCTCTTTATGAGCAATGGCAGGATCAGAAACGCATGCTTTCTACCTATTATAGTTTCTCCAAGGAGGACCTACAGGAACAAAAGGTAAATCTGGATTCTCTGGAAGATGCAGCTAATCTATCAGAGCGCAAATTGAGTGAGATGTCGTCAGACTTTTCTGGTAAGTTTATTGATGAGTCAATTGATTATAAAAAAGTTGCTTCGAGCTTGAGTCCATCAGAAGCCATTGTGGAGATCGTACAGATTCCAGCAGGAGTTCTTTCTAAAACTTCAGATTATGTAGCGATCTATCTAGATCAATCGACCATAGATCTGGTGAAATTCGATAAAGGAACAGAGTTTGATTCCAAATATTATAAACTGTACAGCAATTTGGTCAAACAGAAGCTTGATGATGCGTATTCTTATGATGTTTTTTGGTCTGCATTAGCTCCCAAAGTATCTGGCAAAGCGGTAGTGTATCTATCACCAGATGGCGTTTTCAATCAAATCAATGTCAATACGCTCAAAAGCAATCAAGGGAAGTTTGTGATTCAAGACTATCAGGTGGCTTATGTGGGTAATCCGAATGATGTTTTAACTAAGAAAAAGACGAAACTTGGGAATCAAGCGTTCTTGGTGGGTTTCCCAACTTATGGGTCATCAGATATTGTTCCATTGCCAGGCACTAAAAAAGAAGTAGATATGATCAATTCTACTTTGAAACCAGGTGGAATGAGCACCTCTTTGTATACGCAGAAGGAGGCTTCTGAGCAGGTAGTAAAATCAATAAATAGTCCATCAATAGTCCATATAGCAACTCATGGATTTTTCCTGGAAGACAAATCAACAGCAGGGAAGGTTTTCGGAGTTCAGGTGGATTATGCGAATGACAATCCATTGCTTAGATCTGGTTTGCTATTGGCAGGCTCTGGAAATGAAGCGGAGAATCAATCATTCGACGGAAGTGACAATGGTGTGCTGACCGCCTATGAAGCGATCAACCTTCCATTATCTAAAACGGACCTGGTGGTATTGTCAGCTTGCGAAACAGGAAAAGGTGAGGTGAAGTCTGGTGAAGGTGTGTATGGATTGCAGCGTGCCTTTATGATTGCTGGAGCCAATTCGTTGATTATGAGTCTATGGAAGGTGGATGATGAAGCGACACAGCGATTGATGAGTACATTCTACGCCAACATGATTCAGAAAAAGCAGGATCTGGATGTAGCTTTTAGAAATGCCCAGCTGGAAATAATGAAATCATATGCCCACCCCAACTACTGGGGAGCATTTGTTCTTCTTAGGTAATGTTTGCTTAGTGAATGAACGAGTACTGAAGCTTTTCTAAAAGATGACTGCTCGACACAGATTTAAAAGGTTGGGGCTCTTCTCCGAAAGACGGAGCCTCCATTCCTAACTCCTCAGCAGCATTCACATAAAATTCCTTACGGGTTTGTATAGATGGAGCTACGGCATTGACAGTGTCATTCCACAGGTTGTTTTCAATGACCTGTTCAATGATGGCAATACAGTCATCACGATGAATCATATTAATCGGGTTGTCTGCGCCCTTCAGCCCCTCTTTGCCAGCTAAAAAACGTCCCGGATGCCGGTCAGGGCCATATAATCCTCCAAAGCGGATGACTGTGGTTTCAAATGCGTCTTCGTTTGCAAACAGTTTTTCCATTTTAAGGAGTGGAACTCCACCACGGCTTAAATTGCTTTCATCAGCATCAGATTCGCATACTACGCCATTGGTATTTGGATATACAGCTGTAGAACTGATGAAAATTACCTTGCTTACTTTTTTCGAAATGACCTGATTCCGAATAGACAATAGTTGTTTCTCATGATACTGATCATCTGTCTCACTATTGCGAGGAGGAATATTTATGATCAATATATCACAATTGAAAAATGAGATATCCCCCTTGAAGTCTGGAGACAAATCAATAAAGTACGGTTTGATACCCGTACGCTCAATTATTTTCAGCTTGTTGCTGGTCGTAGTACTCCCATTGACATGGAACCCATGCGAAATTAGTTGTTCACCTAGCGGAAGTCCTAACCACCCACAACCGAGTATGGATATTCGGGACATATCCCAAAGTTATTAATTGATTTTGATTATTAAATCACTTTTAAAAATAACTGTAATTCATTGGTACTGACTATCTTTAGAATCTGACCTTACCAAAAACTAAAATGAAATTTAAAATCTTGCTTCTATTGTCATTGACAACTGTTTCTTACATGCTATCTGCTCAAGATGAGGACATCGTAAAAATTATTGACGACCTCACTATTGAATGGGATGAAGAGGCGAAAGATCTGGAGACATACGAAGGTTTAACCAAATATTGTCGTGACAAAGCCTATCGAGACAATACTATCGAGTTGTTGAATAAAATCCATCATTACGACAGTGCGCTTTTCAAAATTGTGACGGATAAATACGCTAATAACAAAGATCCAGAAGCTAAAGCTACGCTCGAGGATATAGAGACACTTGAGTTGGATTATGCAACACGCAGGTTCCTGAACTTCTTGAGAAGAGAGTGTATGTCACTAAATGATAATGAGAACAATAAAAATATGGATGGTTATGAGGATTTCGTAAAAGATATTGAGGATGAAATGATTCAATATGTGGAGGATATCACCAAACAGATAGATTTAATAGATGATCATATCCATCACCTCAAAGACCTCTGATCAATCATAAATAACCTTTAGCTGATCAACGATTCTAGACACTGCGGGGCAAACCATGGTGTTTTTATGAGTAAGTGAAGTGATTTGATACATTCGCTTGCGGTCCGTATGCGGGTATTCTCTGCATGCTTTAGGTCTGCTTTCATAGACAATGCATTTGTTGTCAGCACCAAGAAATGGGCAGGGTGAAGACGTTAGTACATAGTCTTCATCCTCGTCTATTTTCAAATACTC
>CAXEKM010000401.1:0-3606 GCA_963996645.1 uncultured Marinoscillum sp. | reverse complement strand
GGTTGTACAGCGCAATGCCACCACAGCAGAAGAAGTAGCTGCAGGGGCTGAAGAGTTGGGAACACAGTCGGATAAACTTAGAGAGGTAATCAGTTTCTTCAAGACCAATGATCAACATGGGTTTCATCACTTGAAAAGCTCTCTTAAAAGCAAACAGAAACCTGTAAGTACAACACCCGGAAGAGTAAAAATAGACAAGTACGCTTTGGAATATTAAGCGAATTACTTCCAGGTATTTTCCACCAAACCAACTAAAAGTATTTATCATGAAAAAGGTAATTGTAATTGCTACATGGCTGATTTTCCTGAGCTTGAATATTCAGGCTCAGATAACAGCTGATGCAGAATTCCGATTCAACCCGGTTTATAGCCGAGGATTTAGACAGCCTCTATACGAAGGTGAAAAACCAGGCTATTATACCATGCAACGCACAAGGTTTATTGTGAACTACAATGCGCCAGAGGATTTAAAAGTAGAAGTGGTTGTCCAGGATAGAAGATTTTGGGGTGATCAAAATGAAAGAGCAGATGTTCCTAACATGGCTATTTTTAGAGCATGGGCTGAAAAGTTCTTCACTCCTCAGCTTTCGCTAAAACTTGGAAGACAAGGTTTGATTTACGATGATCAGTTCTTATTTGGAGAACTGAACTGGGGAGGAACACTAGCTCACGACGTGGCATTGTTGAAATACGAAAGCGAAGCTGGGAAAGTTCACCTGGGTGCTGCTTACAATGCCAATAGAGGAGAGTTGAAGCGTGAGCATTATGAATACAACATGCCAAAGGCCATGCAGTTTTTATGGCTTCACAAAGATTTTGGAAAGTTGTCAAGTTCCATCATGATGGTTAATTATGGGTTTGAAACTGCGGATACAGTAGTTCATTTCTCTCAGACTATCGGTACGAACAATGCTTTTAAGGTAACAGATGCTTTAACCTTAAAAGGTATTTATTACTTCCAGACTGGTGAGGATGTTAATTCCCTAAACTTAAGTTCTTACTTGCTTTCTGCGCAGGCGATCATGAAGGTTTCGGATAATTTGACTTTAAATATTGGAGCAGATATCAGCTCAGGTACAAATCAGTCAAAACTAGATCAGCCTGAAAATACGGTTAGTAACACATTTGAAAGACATTTTGGGTTGCTTCATGCTCAGTTTGGATTGCTTGATTTGTTTTTTGTTAAGCCTACTAACCAGGGGATTAAAGACTTTTATCTAAAAGCAAAGATTAAGGCAAAAGACCTGAGCATTACCAATGATGTACATGCATTTGCTTCTGATAAAACCTTATTACACAACACCACTGGTGAGGAGATGAATGATTTTCTAGGAATAGAAAATGACTTAAAAATCAACTACAAGTTTACCAGCACTTTCAAGGCTACACTTGGTCATAGTATCATGTTTGGCACCAACAGTCTGGATCAGCTCTTTGGGGGTACGCCTATCAAGGACTGCCAGTATATCTACGCTGTAATCACAGCGAAGCCAAGATTATTTGAATCTAAAAACTAACCCTAACTAAGAATAACGTGGATTTTAGCAATTTAAAAGTAGGAACTAGAGTACTGATCACCTTCTTGATTTTGATCGTACTTTACGTAGGTAATATTGTCTACAACCTGGTCAGTATTGATAGTATACGGGGAAATGTTTCCAGTATATATGAAAACCGATTGGTTAGTATTAGCAGTCTATTAGAGGCTGATAGAGATGGGTATCAATCCAGAATTGCATTCGCTGAGACACTGATTTTGGCTAGATACCAAAACGACTCGTCTGAAGAAATTCGAACTGGGGCCCAGCAATTGTTAGTTAAAAATTTCGCAACAGTTGAAGAAAATATTCAGCAGTTAAAAGATCGTTTTTACAAGTTTAAAAATATCTATCTAGCTGCAGGGGGTTTGAATGATGGGAATTTCCAGGATTTTGATAGAAACTATGCTTTAATTCAAGAGCATACTACAAAAATCAACTCTGCTCTGGAAGCTGGGGACATTGAAAAAGCAAGAGAAATATACTTCAGTGATTACACTCGTCATTTCGAAATTCTAAGAAATGCGATAGACCAATTAACTCAGATCAGTGCAGACGAGGCAGAACTGGAATATGTGGCTAGTCAGGAAAAATCTGATGAAATCACGCAGTTAGCTCTTGTTTTCTTTCTGGTGGTGTTAGGAGCATTGATCATTTCTGGAATCTTGTTGACAAGAAATATTCTGAATTTATTGGGATGTGAGCCGTTTGAAGCAGCACAGATTGCTAAAAATCTTGCGAATGGACATCTATCAATAGGTATCACCAAGAAAAGAGAAGTAGGATTGTTTAAGGACCTAAAGTCAATGGTACTTCGATTGAGTAATGTGATGGAGGAAATCATCTCTGTATCTGATAACCTGGCAAATGCTTCTGATCAAATGTCATCAGGAACGCAGCAGATCTCCCAAGGAGCAAATGAGCAAGCATCATCTGCAGAAGAGGTAGCATCATCCATGGAAGAAATGTCTGTTTCGATCAGTCAAAACACTGATAATGCCAAGCAAACAGAATCGATCTCTCTAAAAGCAGCAGAAGATGTAACCAAAGGAAATGACTCGGTAATGCAGACAGCTTCCTCTATGAGAACTATTGCCGAAAAAGTGAAAATCATCGGTGAAATCGCGAGACAAACCAATATTCTTGCGTTGAATGCAGCTGTAGAAGCTGCTAGAGCAGGAGAGCATGGCCGTGGATTTGCAGTAGTAGCTGCAGAGGTACGTAAGCTTGCTGAGAGAAGTCAAAATGCGGCATCCGAGATAGATGAATTATCGGTCAATAGTGTTCAGATCGCGGAAAACTCTGGTCAATTGTTGCAGCAGATTGTCCCAGATATTCAGAAAACAGCGCAGTTGGTGCAAGAAATTGCTGCGAGTTCGTTGGAGCAAAGTGAGTCATCAGGTCAGGTAAACATGGCCTTGCAACAACTGAATCAAATTGTACAGCAAAACGCTGCGAATGCTGAAGAAATGGCGAGTAGTTCTGAGGAATTAGCTGCGCAAGCTGATAGTCTGAAAGATTTGATCTCATTCTTTCAAATTGAAGGGCAGGATAAGAGAGTAGCTCAAGTAAAAAGGACCAAGACGTTTTCTAATGGGCATTATGAAAACAGACAGCCTGCTCCAAGAACTATTACTAAAGGTGAGCCAGTTATAAATGGTGTAGATATTAAGTTGGATGAAGATCCATCTGATAGTGAATTTGTGAAGTACTAAAATAGAAACCACAACATCATGTACTCTCATCAAAGTAAATTAAGCGATACAGACTTCAGTCGATTGAGTCAATATATCTATTCCAATTATGGAATTAAGATGCCAGACTCCAAGCGTCAGATGCTGCAAGCCAGACTTCAAAAAAGGCTTAGAGCTAATGAGCTTGACTCGTTTGAAGATTACTGTGACCTGCTTTTTGCGGGAGAAGAAGGTGGGCAGGAACTCATTCACATGATCGATGTGGTTAGTACCAATAAGACAGATTTTTTTAGAGAGCCCATTCACTTTGAGTTTTTGAAATCTGTGGCGTTGGGAAACCTTACCAAGTCAACCACCTCTCCTTTGAAAATTTG
>CAXEKM010000400.1:0-7160 GCA_963996645.1 uncultured Marinoscillum sp. | reverse complement strand
TCCTTGTTGAGTTTTTTAAGCATCTCCCAAAATTCCTTTCTTGAAACGGGATCAACTCCAGTTGTAGGCTCGTCTAGAAATAGGATCTCTGGTTTATGGATCATGGCGCAGCAAAGTGCCAGCTTTTGTTTCATTCCTCCAGATAGTGCTCCTGCTTTTCTCTTTTTGAATGGCTCCAGCTGAATGTAAATGTCCTTTACAAGCTCATAATTGGCTTCAATAGTCGTTTCAAATAAGTGAGCAAATAGCGATAAGTTCTCTTCAACGCTTAAGTCTTGATAAAGCGAGAATCTGCCAGGCATGTAACCGATTTTGGTTCTAAGCTTTTTGTAATCACTCGTTGGATCCAGTCCAATGACTGATGCATCACCGCTATCAGCACTTATCAAAGAAGTGAGTATTCGGATAATCGTGGTTTTACCAGCGCCATCCGGGCCTATTAGTCCAAATAACTCTCCATCAGCTACAGAAAGATTGATGTCTTTGACTGCAATTACATCCTTGTAGGATTTTTTGATATGTTGGAGGCTGATGGCGCTCATGACTCACTTTTGAAAATGACTTCTCCCGGCATTCCTATCTTCAAAGAGCCATCATTCTTTACTTGTATTTTTATGGCGTAGACTAAATTGACTCGCTCTTCACGTGTTTGGATGATTTTGGGAGTAAACTCTGCCTTAGGTGATATCCAGGTGATTTTTCCTTTGTATTGATTCAGGTTTTCTCCTCGATCTGCTTGAACGGTTACTTCATCATTTATTTTAAAGGATGAAAGTTGGCTTTCTGAAATGTATGCTTTCAACTCAATGGTAGATAAATCCGCAATCTTCAAGACTGGTTGGCCGGGATTGATTAACTCACTAGCTTCTTTGTATTTTTTTAGGACAGTTCCTTTGATTGGAGCAATTATTTTAGATCTGTTCAATTGATCTTCTACTTGAGCAATCTGCCAATCTAAGGGATGAATTTCTGCAAGAATGCCTCTATTCGCTGTGGATAATTGGCTTTCCGTAGCAGCTATTTGGGAGGTCACTACAGATAATTGACCGGATAAATCATCTAACTGTTTAGAGGTAGCGGCACTGTCCGCCAGTAAGGCCTTTATTCGATTTACCTCACGCTCCATATTACGCTTTTGCTCATAAAAGACCTCTAATTGAACAGGTACATTCTGCAACTTGCTCTTCAGTGCATTTTTGGTCGCTTTAAGCTGTTCCTTTTTTAAGTAAAGTTGTGTTGTATCAATGAGAGCAATCATTTCGTTCGGCACAACCTCATCACCTTCATCTTTCGTGATTTGGATGAGTTTGCCAGGTACTTCAGCGGATAGATAGATTTCGGTGGCTTCAAAAGTGCCAAATGCATCAGCTGCTGACTCGTCAGACTCGCAGGAGGCGAGTCCAATACTGAGCGTGAGGATAATTATGGAGAGATGTTTCATTTGATTTAAGATGTTTAAATGCTAAGCATTGATGTTTTTTGTTCCAATTACATGTTTCCTGAAATGGTCAATTGAGTAGCGATAGCTTTCGATAACTTGATTTGATCACTCGCTAGTTTTAGTTTGCTTTGAGTAAGGTTGTTTAACTCAGTGATGTAATCCGTTGCACTAATGGTACCTTCCTCCAGTTGAGCACTTGCGGTCTCGGTGATGTCTTTTTGCAGCGCTACCAATTGCTCATCTGTTCGAATAGATTCCTTGAGAATGGTCACTTCAGTTTCCTGTTGGATGAGTTGATTGTCAATCGTTCGAATGAAGTTGTCTTGCTCGCTCTGTACAATCTCCTGATTCAATCGAAGCACCTGTTTTTGTTTATTGGTACTATTCCAGTCCCAGAATTTCCATTCTAATCGACCACCAAACATGTAAAAGGTAGACCAGTCCGTTTCAAAGAGATTTAGTGGATTGGGATTTCCGTATCCGAGATTCGCAAAGGCTAATAATTTGGGTCTTGCGGCACTTTGAAGGATGTTTTTACTCGCTTCTATTTGATTAGACTTGGTTGAGAAAAGGTTTAATTCAGGGCGTTGTATCTCTAGTTGATTGGCATTATCTATATCGGGAGTGGTTAGAGTTGATGAAGGTGGGATTTCTTCCCCAATCCAATCTCCCAGGACTTTCAAAAGCGTTGATTTTCTCAGTTTTAATCCATTCAGGCTTTGTTGAGCTGTTAGTTGCTCTTTTTGAATCATTTTTAATGCTGATGGCAGCAGAATCCCATTTCTAATTCCTGATTGAATGGACTGTTTACGGTTATTTAGCTCGGATAACAACTCATTAAGGATTTGCTCATTGTTCTGAATTTCTAATACTCCAAAATAGAGTTCATTGATAATGGAGTGAATTTGATAGAGTGACACTTCTAATTGAGCCTGACTCACTTCACTTTCTGAGGATTTAAGTTGCTGGGAGGCCTTGATCATTCCTCCAGAGTAGATGTTTTGGGTGAGGTTAAGTGAAGCCTGGTATTGGTCTTTTGGTATTTGTGGAATGCTGGCTCCTGGCATCTCGAATGGAAGACTAAATACATCAGATTGATAAGAAGCGGATCCTTTTAACGTAAGGTCAGGTAGGAATTTATTGGTTTCTATTTCCTGATTCAGGTCTTGGATTGATTGGAGGTATGCTTCTTGTCGCTTGATAGGACTTAGGTCTTCAGCTTTACTGTGGCATGACTCAAGGCTAATAGACTGTGCATTACCGGCTTTGACCGTAATCAACAGTATCAATAAGAAACTGTGTTTTACTATTTGGTTTAACCTTTTGGTTAATTTCATGTTAAAATTTTTTAAGGTCTCAATGCATTCATTACAAATTTGGGTACTTCAGTTTTTCGCTGTTCCTGGAATTCCAGGTAGGAGGGATCATCCATTTGCGTAATATTTTGAAAGAGTGTTCTGCCTGCAAATGGGAATACCAATAAGCTAATGATATTCAGAAGGAACATCTCTACTGAAATTTGTCTGATGGCTCCCTTTTGATACTCTTCTTCCAATTGGTTTCGTAAATGTGTTAAGTCTATTCCTTTTTGTAAATGAAGCCTCTCAATCAATTCT
Organism: uncultured Marinoscillum sp.; assembly: GCA_963996645.1. Lineage (GTDB taxonomy): Bacteria > Bacteroidota > Bacteroidia > Cytophagales > Cyclobacteriaceae > Marinoscillum. Next base: position 4,103 of record CAXEKM010000400.1, on the reverse strand, counting down.
TTTGGATGTCTTTGAAGTTCATTTAGGACAAATAGAGGCATTTCTGGGCGTTTGGAGAAAAATTCCATGTACTTGTCTGCGAGTTGATAGACTTTGACTTCAAGTGGTAAATCACTGTTCACGATTCCAAAAAGACCGGGGAGCATATCTTTCAGGACATCTTCAAAGATCGCATTAAAAAGCTGCTCCTTGCTACGATAATAGTAGTGCAACAAAGCTTTGTTAATGCCAGCTAGATCAGCAATTTCTTGCATTCTGGCACCTGTCATTCCTTTAGTGATGAATACCTTTCTTGCCGCTTCTTTGATCTTCTCCTCTGTAGTTTGTTCTTCCATGCAAGAGTAATTTACGATATATTTAACCAAATGGTTAAATTTTGTGTTGATTATTTGCTCATGACTATAGCTGTTCTTGATTGACAAGTGTTACATTTCAGGATAATCCCTGAGCTTCAGTTCGTTATATTCCACAATTCGACTTCAGAATTTGCTTTGACCTGCACAATTGGCTAGATTAATGCATATTTCACCACCTATCAGTATGAAGAAATACGACGTTATTGTAATAGGTGCGGGTCCTGCAGGTTATGCTGCAGCCATGCGCGCTGTTGATTTCAAGAAGAAAGTAGCATTAATTGAAAAGAAGCAACTAGGCGGAGCAGGAATCCATCATGGAGCGCTTTGGAGTAAAACCTGGTGGGAGTTGAGTCGTGAGGCGTACATGTTACGAAAGCATGGAGATGCATTCAATACGGACGGTATTGTTTTCAACTATAACAAGATTCAATCAGAAGTAAGACGTGCCGTTCAGGAGCGAATGGATCAGTTGGAACACCACATGCACAACATCAATGTATCCATAGAGGATGGTTTGTTTGATTACATACAGGGAAATGCTAAGGTAACCGCCAAGCATCAGGTGGAGGTCAAAGGTTTAAACGAGACCTTAACTATAGAAGGAGATTATATCATTCTAGCTACAGGAAGTACTCCACGAAAGTTGGCAGAGATTCCGATTGATGAAGAACATGTTTTTACTAGTGATGGCTTAGATAAGTTGGAGGCTTTTCCGAAAAGCATGGTGATAGTAGGAGCCGGGGTAATAGGTTGTGAATTTGCTACCATCTTCTCCAATTTCGGACATACTAAGGTTCATTTAATAGATAAAGGTGATCGTATTCTCCCATTTGAAGATGAGGATGTCGTAAAGGTCATCGAACGAAATCTAGAAGCAAAAAATGTATTGATACACAGAAACTCTCGCCTCACTGATATGAAAATTGAAGGAGGGATGGTTGTCTATACTTTGGAATATACTGATGGGTCTAAAGAGGTATTTAGGGTAGAGAAGGCACTAGTTTCTGTAGGACGTGTGCCTAATTATCAAAATCTCTGTGATGAGTCTCTAAACTTGAAAGTGGATGGTAGAGGTATCATAGATGATCATACTCAGACCAGTATTGATAATATCTACGCAGTAGGAGATATCACTGCTGATATTTCATTAGTAAATGTTGGAGAATTAGAAGGTCGGTTTGCTGTAGAGCGGATATTTGGTAAGCCAGAGCGGCCATTGATTTATGAAAACATTTCAACAATCATGTTCTTGTCACCAGAAGTGGCTGGTGTAGGCATGAATGAGATTCAGGCTAGAGCTAAAGATTTAGAATATAAAGTTGTAAGTATAGATTATTCATGCATTCCGAGAGCAATTGCTATGCGGAATACGCAAGGGTTTATTAAAATTCTTGTGACCAATGATGAAGAGCAAAAGATATTAGGAATGCGTGTTGTAGGAGAACATGCGTCTAGTGCAATTCAGGCTGTCGCTTTATTGATATCGATGGATAAGGGTATTAAGGAGCTTGCGGAATTGATTCATCCACACCCTTCAATAATCGAAGGTATTCAGGAGTGTGGTCGCATGCTGTTGGGTAAATCTATGCTGAAGCCTGCGGTATTGCGCAATGCGATGGTGTGTAAGACGTATTCTAAAGGGAAATACGCTGACCTGATTGAAGTCTAATTAGACCAGACGATATCGTTTAATCTCATTAGCTCATCATTTGGGAATTCTATGTTTTCTGTGATTTCCGTAGCAGTGAGTTCGTAATGTATTCCTGGAATCTCCTTTTTAATTTTAAGAGGTATACCTTCCCATTCCCAAATTTCTTTAATCGGACCCTTTGCGAAAACCCACACATGGCATATTTTATCAATGACGACCTCTGTGCCTTTAAGTTGACCTCCTTTGGTGGTCATGATGGCTTCAATGGTCTCTGCTTTTGATTTATAGCCGAGTAAACCACTCCAGCTTTTATCGTATCCCTTTTTGCCGGTTCCTGCATCCAAATTGGCTTTGTAGTGGTAATCTCCATCTACCAGTTCAATGACCTTTTCACTGCTTGTGATTCCATAGCGATTCAGTATTAACTCTCTATGTTCAATAGTACTCCAACCATTTCGATCAAAGTATAATATGGAAGAACCAGTGCCATCACCTGATATCGAGTATGTGACGCTGCCTGAGGTAATAGGGAACTTAGGATTAGAAGCTGAATTAATCTTTTCTGAGTTCCCTTCAATTTGACCACCGGGCCAAAGACTGACGACCATCATCATCAGTGGGGTGAATAATTTCATTTTAGTTTAGCGGTTTGATGTAGCTATGAAATTACGAGGATTTTAGGAATAAAAAAACCCTGAAAATTATCTTTTCAGGGTTCCAACCAGCTATAGACAAGAATCCCGATTACGGGATGTTGTTTCTCTTTAAAATCTTGAAGCTAAGTTGAAAAAATAAAATGACTCCTGACTGCCAAATGACTTTACCAGACTGCCAAAATGCAAAAACCTTCATTTTTTAGCTTGAATGAAGGTTTTTGAAAATCTATTTATAGAAGACTGCCATCTCTTTTAATGACTTTCTTTGCAAGTCTGGTACGTAAACTTCTTCTATTGCATGTCCAACTGGCAGTAAAAGAAAAGGTCTTTCATTACCTGGACGCTTCAAAACTTCCGTTAGAAAATTCATTGGGCTAGGTGTATGAGTAAGAGTAACCAGTCCGGCGTTGTGGATTGCACTGATCAACATGCCACATGCGATTCCTACCGATTCGTTTACATAATAATTGTTGGCCTTCTCACTTTCGTTCATTTCGTAGACTTTTTTGAATACGATGATCAAATAAGGAGCGTTTTCCAGAAAGGGTTTGTGCCAGTCTGTACCAATTGGTTCCAGATCTTTGAGCCAACGCTCGCTCATTCTACCATTGTAACTGTCATATTCTTCTTTTTCGGCGGCCTCTCTAATTTGCTGTTTGACATCTGGGTTTGATACCACACAAAACGTCCATGGCTGCTTATGAGCACCTGATGGAGCCGTAGACGCTGTTTTAATAATATTATGGATGACCTGTTCATCCACAGGACGATCGCTTATTTCGCGGACAGACCTTCTTTTATCTAGTAGCTCGTAATAAGATTTAGATCGTTCCAACATTTCCATTTCAGGGAACTGAAGAGGGGTGTATTTTACGTGGGTGTAGCCGTTTATTTCTTTGGTTTCCATTTAGAGTGCTTTGATTACTTCTTTGAATAGGGTGACTAGATGTTTTTCTGCAGCACCAGCAGTAGCAATTATGTCTGCTATATCTACTGGATGTAAGTTGTCTGGATCACATTCGTCAGTTAAAACTGATACGGCGCTCACTGGTAGTCCTAATTGATTAGCAGCGATTACTTCTGGTACTGTAGACATTCCTACCACATCCGCACCGATCTGTCTTAAGTATCGATATTCTGCTCGAGTTTCCAGATTCGGTCCAGATACGGCTACATAGATACCTTTATTCAGTGGAATATGATGAGCTGAAGCTACGGTTTGCATCACTTCATTCATGTGTTTGTCATAAGGCTGACTCATATCCGTAAAGATTGGTCCAAAAGCTCCTGCATTCAGACCTCTAAGCGGATTGTCTGGTTGCAGGTTGATATGATCATCTATCAACATCAATTCACCTTTTTTCCATTCTAGATTCATTGCGCCAGCAGCATTACTGATCAATAGCTTTTGAATTCCCAGGTACTTCAATACGCGTACAG
>CAXEKM010000399.1:0-4038 GCA_963996645.1 uncultured Marinoscillum sp. | reverse complement strand
AGTAATATCTATATTCCCATTCTGGGCTAATGATTGCTTCTAAAGCTGAAATCGACATACAAATCCTCTGCAAATCATTCGGTTTTGGTAAATGGTCAAGGTTTTCAGTTGAAGGCATTTTTCATTTTTAAAGGTTATTGTTGGTAACATCCGTATAAAGTGCACTAGTGCATGTTATTTGCTATATAGCATTTATAAGGATGATTTTTTTAACTATTTAATGGTCAGTGACTTATTCGTTTGTAACCGTCTATGCTCGTTATCAAACGAGTATAAGTGCCACTGTTCGTTGAAAATACCGCTTTTAGCCGACTCTTACAATTTTGCTAACCATATCAAGCCTGTTCCGAGTCCTTTATTGTCGCATTTAGAGGTTGCATATGTCGTAAGAGCCAAGGCACTTTCTAATACAATTGGGATAATTTTATAAGCTAAACACATCCTGATGAACTCCATTGAAATCATTATGATTCCTGTTGCTGACAGGCAAAAAGCCAAAGCGTTCTATATAGACCTTGGATTTGAAGTGGTACTCGAAGCACCTGATCCCCATGGAGAGACCTGGATTCAAATGAAGCTTCCTGGCTCTAATACCACCATTTCATTGGCTAGTTTTCAGGGGATCATCTGCGAAACCGACGATATACATGCTACAATCAACAACTATCACCAAAAAGGTATAACAGTGGATGCCATTGATGAAACACCCTGGGGCAAGTTTGCCTGGCTCAAGGATCTGGATGGCAATAGTTTATGTCTGCACCAGAAGTGATGGATGAGCATTAAGGGTTTTTCAACTTATAAAAGACATTGTGATAGTCCACCTAAAGTTCATTGAGCAAAGTTCTGGCTTCATCAATTTGTAGGGAAATGAGATAGTAAAATACCTGGTCAAGTTGTTGGTTTTCGTAAGCCAGACCTTCGTATTCTTTTCGCTTTTTATATAATTCTACAGTGAGTTCAAGGTTGCTCTGGTTACTTTCCATTCCCACAAAGTCTTGAACGATAGTCAACGGTTGGTATTCGTAATCCAGTGAAGGTTCAATAGCCGTTCCTTCACCCCAGTCATTCCAGGTAATTAGCTGGATAAAGTCTGTATTGGCATTTTTAGCTCTTTCTAATGTTTCTTTAAGTACCGAGCCGTCATCGCTGGCGATATCTTCCTGTCCTGTAGCTCCCCAGCCTCCCTCTTCATAATACTCTTTGAACTCAAACAATGCTCCACCACCTGTAATATCAAATTGTGCCGCATAATGGTACAAATCATCTGTCTGAATTTCACCAACCCATGCATAAACACCATCCACAGAGGTAGTTAAGTCATAGGTCTGAGGGTGATATGCCAATGGGAGAAAATTAATGTTCGTTTCAATCGCATTGAAAATAGTAAGCCAATCTTCATTTGACTTCACAGTAATGGGGCCAAAATTGAGTAACACAGGCTGGTTATTAATCTTGATGTAATTGTCTTTGGGGAAATAAGTTTGGTCCATGTAGATCAGATCACTTTGAGCGATTTCAATCATTTCCCTAGATTCCTGATTCATTACATTTGGAATGGTGCGGTCCTCATAAACGATTCCAAACTTTAACCCAACCTTTTCACACATTTCAATAGCATCATTAGATGCTTCTAATAACTCCGGATAATCATAGGTGTCCGAGGTGCCATAAAAGTCAATCAAGATGCCGTCAATTCCTGCCAGTTTGATACAGGTTAAAGCATATTCGAGGTAATCAGGATCTCTACTGTCATATGGCTCCACCAGAGGATAGTAGTGTGACGCTATATCTCTTCTTCCATTGCTCAATATATTATTGGGGTTTTTATTGGCCATTTTCCAATGACTGCCCCAGTATCCTGAAACTGCCTGAGATTGGAACCACGGCATATAATGCACATAAACAGGAGTAGCATAAGATTTCGCCACAGGTACTGGATCATATTCCACTACAGAGAAGAGTTGATCTTCAAAAGTTGCAGTCAATAAATAGTTTTGAGTGCTTTCGTCTTCTGCCGTGACGGTAATAGTAAAGTTGCCGTCAGAAATGTCTATTTCATCCTCAACCTTAACATTTGCTGTGGATTTTTCAGATACAGTTATTGATTTAACTTCAATGGTTTTAGCTTCAGCAGGGAGCTCAGTATTAAGCGCTATTTCTGTACCGTCGATATTGGTTGTATAATCTTCATCCGCATAAATGAAGGTTATACTTAGAAGCTCCTTTGCATCAGAGAGTGGAGTAGGCTCTATCGGTCCGCCGTTATTTTCGCATGATAGAAGACAAATACTAAGGGTAGCAAGTATGATGATTAGTCGCATCAGATGTAGTTTACATCCCGATGATATGGAGACATCAGAATGGTCGGTGAAAATTGGATGATTAGCTGAGGTTGGGTGGGCGAGATGATCAATTGATCAAACAGTCTCGTTGATAAAGGTAAGGCTTATTCAGTTAGATACCAATGGATTAGCTAAATCAAATACGGAAGGAAACTGAGCAGCCAGGCTGAATAAGGATTTAGAGGACCAAGTATTAGGTTTAGATTTTTATGTTTTGAAGTTCAACTTAACACAGAACATAAAAACCCAAAACCTAGTAACTTATATCGGCTCTTGCTGACTGAGGCAATGGAAGCTACCCAAACCCCAAACAATGTCTGTAGAATCGATTCCGATCACCTTGCGATCGCTGAACAACCCTTGCAAAATCTCTAAAGCAATCGGGTCATTCTTTGTATCTCTATAGGTAGGAACGGCTACACACTCATTGGCAATGTAGAAGTTAGCATAAGATGCTGGTAGTCGCTGATCTTCATAAATCACCGGATTTGGCATTGGAAGTTCCACTACATTGAGTGGCGAGCCATCAGGCATTTTGAAGGTTTTAAGTTTCTCCAGGTTCTCTGCTAGCGGCCCGTGATTTTCATCCGCTTCGTTCGGCTCCACTACAGTTACTACCGTGTTGTTATTTACAAAGCGTGTGATGTCATCGACATGGCCATCAGTATCATCCCCAACAATGCCATCACCAATCCACCAGATTTCTTTTGCTCCATAGTAGTCCTTCAAATAGCCCTCTATCTGTTCTTGATTTAGGTGTGGATTACGATTTTCATTGAGCAGACACGCGGTAGTAGTTAGGATGATTCCCTGATCGTTGAAATCTACAGAACCACCTTCCATGACTATACCCGGTGTATAATGTTTTAACCCTAGCTTATCGGCAATACTGGTCGGGATCTTATTGTCCAGATCATACGGAGGATATTTCTCTCCCCAGGCATTGTATCCCCAATTGACGATCGCTTTTTCACCTTCCTTGATTACGAATGCCGGACCATGGTCGCGACACCACGCATCATTGGTAGGGTGCAGGTAAAATTTGATTTTAGATAAGTCAGCACCAACTTCTTTCAGGTAACCCGTAGCTTTTGCCTGCATTGCTTCATTGGCAATGTTGATGCAAACTTCTTCGCCTTTGGCTACTTCTCTGATAAACTCACAGTAAGGCTTGTAGATCGTTTCGATCTTGCCCGGCCAGGAGTTGGTGTTGTGTGGCCAACTCAACCATGTTGCTCTATGAGGGTGCCATTCGGCAGGAAATCGGTATCCGTCCGCTTTAGGTGTACTCATTCTTCGTCGATGAAACGTTTTTCGATAGGACCATAGGCATCAATTCTTCTATCACGAAGGAATGGCCAGTGAATGCGGTAACTATCTGATTTGTCCAGATTTACTGGTACTACTTTTACTATTTCTTCCAGATGAGGAGCCTTGTACTCCAACCAACCAAATGCATTGGTTACATAGGATCCACCCCAAAACTGCATGTCGCCTTCTACTCCTGTACGGTTCACACCAATCACAGGTACACCATTCGCTACAGCATGTGATTGCTGAATCGTTTGCCATGCATTGTGCTGTTCCTGATTGGTTTGATCATCCTGATCTTTGTGCCAGCCGATAGCGGTTGGGTAGAAGAGCATCTCTGCACCTTTGAGAGCAGTGATTCGTGCTGCTTCCGGGTACCATT
>CAXEKM010000398.1:0-6321 GCA_963996645.1 uncultured Marinoscillum sp. | reverse complement strand
CGGATCGGGCAAACTATCATCCAGATGATATTTTTGAGTTGTTAAATGCAGGTTTCTTTGAAGTACCTGCGGAATGGGCATCTCAGGTGCTCGAGGCAATTCCATGGATTCCTGGGTAAATGACTGAGGAACGCTGGAAAGATTCTCTGCAACATACGTTCCTTTTCCTGGCTGCGTTTCCAGCCATCCTTCTATCACCAGTTGATCAATCGCTGCAACTACTGTTTGCCGATGTATGCCTAATTCATCAGCTAAAGATCTTGTGCCGGGCAACTTATATCCTGATTGAATAATATGTCGTTGTATCAACTCTGTAATTTGGCTAGTTAGTTGCCTGTACAAGGGAACATCACTCTTGGCATTCAATGATAACAACTCAATCAACATACTGGACTAATCAATATTAAAATACTGGACCATCTAATTAGTCCGTCAAGCTAGTACATTTGAATCAAATACAAAAAATCATGTCCAGACAAACCAAACGTAATACGCCAAGCCGAATGGCAAATCAGCGAGCTAAGTATGATGACGATACAATCTTCTCCATTCTGGATGAGGCATTATTTTGTACCATTAGTTATGCCGAGAACAATGTGCCCGTCAGTATTCCACAGTCTTTTGTGCGAATAGGCAATCATGTGTATTTGCATGGATCGGTAGGATCACATTTCATGAGAACTATTACTGATGGACGTACCGTCTGTATCAGTGTGATGCTGGCTGACGAACTGGTCATTGCAAAAACAGCTTTTCATCATTCCGTGAATTATCGATCGGTAGTGATTTATGCCAAAGGGGAAATGATTGAAGACGATGAATTGAAATATGAAGCCTTCAAGCAACTAACTCAAAAGATGGTGCCAAATAGCTGGGACTATCTGAAGCCTATGAATAAAAAGGAAATGGCAAAAACTACAGGCATTCGTTTTAGCCTGGAAGAAGCAGGAGCAAAAGTCCGTCAGGGTCCACCAAGTCATGAAGCAGATGAGATGGATTTACCGATCTGGACAGGGTTAATTCCTATAAAGCCCGCGCGACAAGCTCCAATTCCAGACGAGCACGGAGCTAAGATTGAACTTCCAATTCATCTCAAGTTTTGAGTTCTTGGAAACAAATTCATTTATAAATGTGTATTTTTATATAAAACAAGAGCCATGCAAAAAGCTATTGATCATCCACCAAGAACAATCATGGAAGTCTTCCAGGGTTTACCTGAGGGTACTCTAGCTGAGTTGATTGATAATCAAATTTATATGTCCCCCTCTCCGATATTCAAACATCGAAAAATATTGCAAATACTTTTCAGAAAGTTGAGTAATGTGATTATCGACCAAAATAATGGAGAAGTATTAATGGCGCCATTTGATGTTTATTTGGATGAAACCAGCAATGCAGTTCAACCGGATATCGTTGTTGTGCTGGAACAAAACTTGTCGATTATTGATGAAAATGGTCATATTCATGGAGTCCCGGATTTATTAGTTGAGGTGCTTTCACCTGGCAATAAAGACCACGACCTGATCAGAAAAAAAGATCTATACGAAAGGTTTGGAGTAAAGGAATACTGGATTGCAGATCCAGATACGAATTTGGTACTTGGTTATCAGCTAGTGAATAAATTATATGAAAAGATTCATGAAGAAATTGGCACATTTCAATCTCCTCTTCTTGATTTATCTTTTTCATTCTAGATCTACAACCTTAAACTAGACCAAAGTCAAGGTCCCCAACTCTTTCATAACTTTTGAAGGACAGCTGCAATAAATCTATTGTCTATTGTCTATTGTCTATTGTCTATTTACTTAAGTCCTCTCACCATTTCCTTTTTGCCCATGGCACCTTTGAGCGTTTCTACTTCATAGCCTGCAGCAGCAAGGTTTCGCTTAAACTGTCCCTGGGCACAGTAGGTAGTGAGTCCTCCTCCTGGTTTGGTGAGATTAAAGCACTTTTGGATGTTTTCCAGGCTCCATACCTCCGCTTGTTTACTTGGCGCAAAGGCATCGAAGAAGATCACATCAAATTCCTTTTTCAAATCAAAAGACTCGAGTGTGGTTTCGTGTTTGCAGATGGTAAAATATTCCGAAATCTCCACTTCCTTGCCCCAGTCACTATCATGTAAATGCAGCAACAAAGCATTGCCTTCTATGGTATCTCCATAGTTAAACTGACTGTAAAAATCCTGAGGAACAGGAATTGGCTCAACTGTATGGAAACAAACAGGAATTCTATTTTTATTGGCAAATAAAGCCGCCAGGTAAGCATTTAATCCAGTCCCAAAACCAACTTCAAATACATCAATTTGCTCGATACCTGGTTGGTTAAGTTTCCATTCCAGGCCCATCTCAATAAAGACATATTTCGATTCTCCAAGTGCACCATGGAATGAATGATAGGTTTCATTCATGTCTTCACGCATAAGGCTATGGGAGCCATCCTGGGTAGTTATGAGCTTGAGTTTCGGTTGCTTTTCCATCCTCACAAAGTTACATGAAGATAAATAAGGGTAGGAAATAAAAAAGGGCCCGTAAAAGGCCCTTCTTCATTTATGAAATTACGCTTCTAACGTTTCCACTTTTGGTTTATTTCTTGTCGCAATCTTGGTGATGAGCACATAGAGTACCGGCACCACGAAAATGGCCAATGAACTCGCTGCCAACATACCACCAGCTACTGTCCAGCCAATGGTCTTTCTCGCTTCTGCACCTGCTCCTACGGAGAATGCCAACGGCAATACTCCCATGATGAAGGCAAGTGACGTCATGATAATTGGTCTAAGTCTTAATCGAACCGCTTCCAGAGTTGCAGCGACGATTTCCATGCCGCTATCCACACGTTCTTTGGCGAACTCCACAATCAAAATCGCATTCTTTGCTGATAGTCCAATCAAGGTGATCAATCCAATCTGTGCATAAATGTTATTGGTCAAATTTGGTAAGAACATTAAAGTAAGAATGGACCCAAATGCTCCTACCGGTACCGCAAACAATACAGAGAATGGTACAGACCAGCTCTCATAAAGGGCCACCAAAAACAAGAATACGAAGACGATAGAAACTGCGAAGATCATCACAGTACTGCTTCCAGCTTTGATTTCCTCTGCACTCATACCACTAAACTCATAATCATAACCGTTTGGCAGTACTTGAGCAGCTACTTCTCTAAGTGCTTCAATGGCCTGACCACTACTGTAACCAGGAGCGGCAGCACCAAGGATTTCAGCTGATCTATAAATGTTATAGTGAGAGATAACCGCAGGCGTTTCAATCAAACGTGTGGTGATTAAAGCACTCAATGGCACCATTTCACCCATGCTATTTCTAACTCTATACTTACCAATGTCTTTGATATCACTTCTATAGGTCGTATCCGCTTGAGTCACCACTCGGAAGTTCCTACCATAGATGTTGAAATCATTGACATAGCTACTCGCAAGCAATGTGGACATGGCGCTGTATGCCTCCGCAACGTTCACACCCAGTTTCTTGGCCTTCTCTTTATCCAAATCCACCTGGTAACTTGGTGTTTTGGTAGAGAAGAATGAATAAGCCATGGCAATTTCCGGACGTTGGTTTGCAGCAGCAAGGAATTGATACATGGTTCCTTCGAAAGCTTTGATGTCATCAGCACTTGTAGTCTGAAGTAACTCAAAAGTGAATCCTGATGACCTACCCAAACCCGGAATGGCCGGTGGAGCTACCACCAATATCCTAGCTTCTTTAATATCAGCGGTTATTTGCTGAATCTGAGCCATGATTTGTGGTACACTCTCTGTTGCCAAATCCCGATCATTCCAATGCTTCAAGTTCACGAAAAGTGTACCTGCATTGGACTTGTTTGAGAAGGTAAGAATGTTCAAACCAGCTAAACCTCCGACTACATTAACAGCAGGAATCGCCATGATTCGCTTCTGAAGTTCTAACTGTAATTCAATATTTCTCTTCGTTGAAGTACCTTCTGGCATCTCATAAGCAACATACATTCGTTTTTCATCCTCTGTTGGTACGAAACCTGTTGGTTTGGTTTGGAACATGTATACCAATCCTATTACCAACACCACCATCATTACTAAAACATATGGAGTCTTACGTATCCAGGCATTCACTCCTTTGGTATAGGAATTAGAAACTTTATCAAACCACTTGTTGAATGCACCGAAGAATCGATCCAGGAAGTTTTTCTTACCAGAACCTGATGGCTTCAACAACATCATGCTCAAGGCAGGAGTCAAAGAAAGTGCAACGAATGCCGAAATCACTACGGAAATAGCAATGGTAATCGCAAACTGCTGATACAATCTACCCACGATACCAGGAACAAATCCAACTGGAACGAATACCGCCGCAAGAATCAATGCAATTGCAATTACAGGACCTGAAATTTCTTTCATCGCCTTCTTAGTTGCCTCCTTAGCCGACATCTTATACGAATCTATGTTGTGCTGAATGGCCTCCACCACTACAATAGCATCATCCACCACAATACCGATGGCCAATACGAAGGCAAACAATGTCAAGGTATTGATGGTAAATCCGAATGGTACAAAGAATATGAACGTACCAATCAATGAAACCGGGATCGCCAATACTGGAATCAGGGTTGCTCTCCAGTTCTGAAGGAACAAGAACACCACCAAAATCACCAATAGCAAAGCTTCTACCAATGTGTGAACCACTTCATCAATTGACACCTCCACTACTGAAGTGGTTTCCAAAGGCACCAAATAATCCACATCTTTCGGGAAACTAGCCTTTAACTGCTCCAATGCTTTTTCTACTCCCTGACTCGTCTCCAAAGCATTTGCACTTGGCTCCAGGTAAAGCAACATAAAAGCAGATTCGTGACCCATGACATATGGGTGATTACCATAGTTGAACTTAGCCAACTCTACTCGTGCAAGGTCCTTCAGGTAAACCAGGTTACCCGTTTGTGGATTGCTTCGAACAATGATGTTCTCAAAGTCCTCCACAGAATTGATTCGGCTATTGCTAATAACATTGTACTCGAATACCTGATTATTAGGCTGTGGAGTACCACCAACTGTACCAGCCGACATCTGTAAGTTTTGCTCAGCCAACGCTGCATTAACTTCTGCAGGTGTCATTTTAAGTGCGGCCAACTTATCAGGGTTGAGCCAAATCCTCATACCAAAATCGTCACCAACAGAGGTAATGTCTCCAACTCCTTTTACTCGGAGCAAGGCATCCTTCATATAGATATTGGCGTAGTTTCCCAGGAATGTCGCATCATGCGTGCCGTTTGGTGAGTAAAGAGCCAACGCCATGAAAATACTTGGATTACGCTTTCTTACTGTCAAACCAAGTCTTTTTACAATCTCTGGAAGTGATGGCTCAGCCACGCTTACTCGGTTTTGTACGTCAAGTGTTGCAATATCAATATCAGTGCCCACATCAAAGGTTACTGTTACGCTACTCGCTCCACTAGCGGTACTGTTACTGGACATGTATGTCATGCCCGGGGTACCATTTACTTGAGTTTCAATAGCTGTGGTGGTGGTTTGCTCAACCGTTTGAGCATCTGCACCTATATAATTTCCGGTAATCGCCACCGTAGGTGGAGTAATATCCGGGTATTGTGAGATCGGTAAAGTTGACATTGCAATCAACCCAACCAACACAATAACCACCGATATTACGATTGCCGTTTTAGGTCTTTTTATAAAAACGTCTGCAATCATTTATTTCTTGATTAAGAGTGTTTTAGTCTTTTCTTAAATTATTGGATAGTAACCTGTGCACCTTCTCTAAGCTTTTGCACACCCTCCACTACCACAGTCTGACCAGCTGATACACCAGATTCTAAGATCACATCCGTACCAATCTGTCTTCCTCTGATCACTTTTTGCTGAGATACTGTGTTATCGTCTTTCACCGTGTAGACAAAAAACTCACCTAGCTGCTCTGTCAATGCTTTGAATGGAACTGCCAATGCACTGGAAATTTCATTGCTTACTTGCAGTGTTACTGACATTCCTGGACGCAACGCTCCTTCAGCATTTGAGAATTCGACACGTGCTTTGATGGTACCAGTTTGCTGATCAACAGCTCGGTCTATTAATGTCAATTTTCCAGGGTAAGGATACTTTGTACCTCCAATCGCCAAATGAAAAGCCGAATCTGCTTTCTCGTCTTTGTTTTTCAGCTTCGAAGCAAAATCCATTATTTCACTTTGATCTAGCACAAACTCCACAGCCATCGGATCATTAGATGAGATCGTGTTTAACAATGTTTGACCAGGTGTCACAGCTGCTCCTAATCGAACCTGAGAAATACCAATTGTTCCATCAAATGGTGCTACAAT
>CAXEKM010000397.1:0-3507 GCA_963996645.1 uncultured Marinoscillum sp. | reverse complement strand
TAGTACTTGAGATAATTCCACCAAAATAGCAACTAGTTCTCTATGTGGATAAGAACCGACAGAAGTATATGCCTCTGATGTATCTGGTTTCACTTTTTGCAAAACTTGATCCACAACTTCGTAGCCAAATTTATCTTCGACTAGATCAAGCAATTCGGTAAAAACTATTCCTCTCATATCCTACAAATTAATATAGATGGCTGATTGGTCTTTGGGGTTTATCGATATTTAGACAAATGTCTTCGCTAATTGGTAGAATGTTTAAGATAAGCATTTCTGAAGGCAGAATAGTGCTAAATTTGCCTTGCTACAAGCTAAAAATGAAAAATCTCCTATCTACAACACTCCTCCTGATCACCATAACCATGTGTTCGGCGCAAGAAGTACCTTTTCAGATCGAACGAAAAGGCTTGTTCAAGAAGACTGTTATTAAAAAGTGCGGATTCACTTTATCGAATCAACAGTTCATCGAATTTTTAGCTGACGACCCTTTGATGGATCATTACACCAAACCGCTAGCAGGTATTTTCATTACCAATTCCTTGCTAAATGCTACAGGAACGGTACTATCTACCTGGCCACTCTGGCAACTTCAGTTTGACAAAGAACCCAATCTTAACCTGACTTATGTCGGCATTGGCGTAGTAGTTGGTTCGTTTGTACTCAATCGAGTATTCCTGCATAAAGCAAGACAGGCAGCAGTGTACTATAACAACGGGTATCAAGAACCAGAAAAAGTTGGATTGCAACTTAAACCAGCCTCCTCGGGAGTAGGCATCGCATTGGTTTTCTAGTAGGTTTGCAACTATGAAAATTGGCCTTATTTCAGACACCCATAGCTATTTGGACGAAAAAGTATTTCAGTACTTCCGTGATGTAGACGAGATATGGCATGCTGGAGATATAGGCACTTTGTCATTATTGGAGCAATTAGAAGCTTTCAAACCAACAGTGGCTGTTTACGGAAATATAGATGATACCTCCATACAGGCCGCTGCTCCTGAAAATCAAATCATCGTAAGAGAAGGAGTTAAAACCTTGATGACTCATATAGCTGGTAAGCCACCAAAGTACAATGCAAGAGTTAAAAAACTCATCAAAGAGCACCAACCCAACTTATTGATTTGTGGGCACTCGCACATCCTTAAAGTACAGCCTGACCATGAAAACAACTTGCTTTTCATGAATCCTGGGGCTGCAGGAATTCACGGCTTTCATCAAATGAAAACGCTTCTAAGGTTTGATCTGGAGAATGGGAAGCCTAAAAACCTGGAAGTAATAGAATTGGGTAAAAGAGGTGCTTTGAAGTAAACTTAATAGTTCACTTCTAACAGGTCCATTAGTTCTTTAACTTCCTCTCGGCTAATACCATTTTCAGTGGCCAATTCTGTGATTTTCTTAAGCTCTGGAGTCGTGATCACTCCATTGGTTTGCTTTTTCTCAATAATATATATCAAAGCCTGGAAGTTCGGGTAATCTAATTTTTGGATAACCATGTGTGCAAAAAGTGATGTTTCCACTTCTTTATCAAAAACGTTGCCAAAGGATTAAAATCATTCACAGCGGCATTAACTGTCACACATTTCTTTCAAAGTGAAAAAATGCCAGCCATTTTGAATAAAAAAAGCCTTCAATCGCGGATTGAAGGCTTTGCAATTTTTTGCATCAATTTTATTTCTCTCGGATGGACTTAAACTCCGATCCTTCCTTCCATTTAGGCCATTGATCTGAATTAGCCAATTGAAGTCCCATTTCATAGAAAAGAGAGACATCCTGATAAATCCCTCCATACTCCCAATCAGGTGTAACTTCATCAGCTGGACGGTGATACGCATTGGTTTCGAATTCTATGATCTTCTCTTCAATGAACTCAACACCTTTGGTCATGTGCTCATAAGAACCGTAAGCGAAAATCGCTGGCACACCTACTTTGGCAAACTGAAAATGATCGGAACGGAAGAAATAACCTTTTCCAGGAGCTGGATCAGGGATCACATATCTTCCTTGCTTCTCGGCCAGGGTGGTTGCCAGATCATCCAGCTCTGACTGCCCATAACCAACAATCGTCAAATCTTTCATAAATCCATAGAATGGCAATCCATCCATATTGATATTAGCGACAGTCTTTTCTACTGGATAAATTGGATTTTCTGCATAATACTTAGACCCAAGCAACCCTTGTTCTTCGGCAGTTACTTCCAAAAAGATCACACTGCGTTCTGTTTCTCCCGATTTAGCAAATGCTTCTGCGATGCCCAACAATGCAGCGGAACCTGAAGCATTGTCATGTGCACCATTGTAGATGCTGTCACCATCCACTACAGGCCCTACACCTAGATGATCCCAGTGAGCTGAATACAGCACATATTCATCCGCTTTGGTAGTCCCTTCTTTGATAGCAATGACGTTATTGGACGTTGATTTCTTAATGCCATTCTCCACAGTGACTGTGGCAGTAAGGTTCAATGGAATAGGCTCAAAATCGGCACTTCTAGATCGCTCCACAAAGCCTTTCATATCCACATCAGACGCTTCAAACATCTTAATAGCAACATCACGAGTGATCCAACCCTGAACTACTGGCTTATACGCATCTCCCGATTGATCCAGATACAGACTGGCTCCAGACCAGGAATTCTTCACAACCGACCAGCCATAGCCGGCAGGAATCGTTTCATGCACAATCAAACATGCTGCTGCACCCTGACGAGCAGCCTCCTCATATTTATAAGTCCAACGACCATAATAAGTCATGGTCTTTCCTTTAAACAATGTAGAATCTTCAGCTCCAAATCCCGGATCATTGACCAAAACGACAACTGTTTTTCCTTTTACATCCAACCCTTCATAGTCGTTCCAACCATATTCAGGTGCTACCACACCAAAACCTGCAAAAACGAGCTCTGAATCTTTCAATTCATTTACAGCTTCCACACGCTCACTGTAAGCGACAAAGTCCTCTCCTACTTTCAATTCAACAGGCTCTTTACCTCCAGAGATCAGCATGGTTTCTGATGGCTTAGCATCCAACTCCACCATGGGTACTTCCTGAAAATAACTATCACCATTACCTGGTTTCAAACCAAAACTCTTGAATTGATCAGCGATGTATGCGATCGTTTTCTCTTCGCCGACAGTAAATGGTTTTCTACCCATAAACTCATCGGACGCCAAAGTTTTGATATGATTGGCTATTGCCACTGTATCGATCAGTTCTGTTTCCTCGCTGACACTTTCCTTAGGTTGGCAGGCAGCCAAAGCAATGAAAATGGATAAATAGGTTAACTTCTTCATAGGTTTAGTTTTATTCGAAACCTGAATTTGGCGATTTTTTATGGACACTAAAAATTCTTCTCTACTAAATGATAAATTCATATACGAACGGTAATTTTCAGTAACAATTCATAACAAAACCACTTACTCATTGATTACCAAGCTATAAACCAATACAAATACCTAAATACTATGAAATACTTATTGAATCTAAGTTTGGCGCTGTTAGTCATC
>CAXEKM010000396.1:0-3178 GCA_963996645.1 uncultured Marinoscillum sp. | reverse complement strand
TCACACCTTTTTCTTTTCATTGATTCTTTTTGATAGCGTTATGAATTATCTTCTTTTTTGATACTTAATTGAGAATTAAGTGTGGATTATACGTCAATCAATCGATTGTGTATTCGGCAAAAAGTGCTAATTTGGTTCGAATTTGAGTCAGGTAATAGGTTTTCAAATCTCTATGTCGATTCCTTGACAAATGAACAAGAAAAGAGAAATCACCATCTATGATATTGCCAGAGAGCTTAATGTTTCTCCATCTACGGTATCCAGAGCATTAAAAGATCATCATAGCATCGGCAAGAAAACAAAAAAGGCAGTTATTAAACTAGCTGAAGAAAGAGGATATCAACCCAATATTATAGCCTCCAGTCTTAGAAGTAATAAGACCAATACCATCGGGATTATTACTTCATGGATCAATAGACCGTTTATTTCTTCATTGATTAGTGGCGTAGAGATGGCTGCTAATCAGTCGGGTTATAATGTGATTATTTCACAATCGCATGATAGCTACGAAAATGAAGTGGCCAATGCGAAAGCACTTTATGGAAGTAGAATAGAAGGTTTGGTTGTTTCCTTGGCCATGGAAACAACCGATTACGATCATTTTCAAAGGTTCCTCAAGAAAAATATTCCGGTAGTTTTCGTAGATAGAGTTCCTGATGATCTAAACACCACCAAGGTAGTTATCAATAATTACGAGTCAGGCTTTAAGGCAACCGAACACCTTATTGAGCAGGGGTGTAAACGAATTGCTCATATTGGAGGTGTGCGTCATCGAAATGTCTATCGTGAGCGAATGAATGGATATGTGGCCGCACTAAAAAAGTATAATCTGGAGGTAGACAACAGTCTCATTGTTGAAAGTGATCGACTGAGCGCAGAAGAAGGATTTCGAATTGCTGAATATTTGATCAACATGGATGCAAGGCCTGATGGCGTATTTTCAGCTAATGATACAGCAGCTGTTAGTTTTATCAAGTATGCCAAGTCAGTAGGTGTGAAGGTACCGCAGGATATTGCGGTGATTGGCTTTAACAACGACCCGATTTCCACCATTATTGATCCGGCACTTTCTACCGTAAGTCATCCCGCCTTTGAAATGGGAAAATTAGTGGCGGCACAGGTATTACATCAAGGTAAACAGCCTTCAGAGTTGATACAGGCACAAACGATCATGCTCGAAACAGAGCTGATACTGAGGGAGTCTTCCCTTAGAAAGCCTGTTCAATAAAAAAGGCCATTACCGAATGGATAATGACCTTTAATTAGTTTGATAATCTTAAAGCTTATTTAGCTTCTTCGTATCTTCTGTTTACTTCAGCCCAGTTGATTACGCCAAAGAATGCGTTGATGTAATCAGGACGCTTGTTTTGATACTTCAAGTAGTAAGCATGCTCCCATACATCAAGCCCTAGGATAGGAGTACCTCCACATCCAACACCTGGCATCAATGGGTTGTCCTGGTTAGCGCTAGAGCATACCTCTAACTTGCCACCTGGCTGTACGCAAAGCCAAGCCCATCCAGAACCAAATCTTGTAGCAGCAGCGTTGCTGAATTCATCTTTAAATTTTTCGAAATCACCGAAAGACTCAGTGATTGCATCCATGATCGCTCCTGAAGGATTTCCTCCACCGTCAGGACCAAGGATTGTCCAGAAAAGAGAGTGGTTCCAGTGTCCACCTCCGTTGTTTCTTACTGCACCATTATCACTGTGACTTTTCAAAAGTTCTTCTAGAGACTTTCCTTCCATGTCAGTGCCTTCTACTGCAGCGTTCAATTTAGCTACATATCCAGCGTGGTGCTTGCCATGGTGGATTTCCATGGTTTGAGTATCGATATGTGGCTCAAGTGCATCATGAGCATATGGTAAATCTGGTAATTCAAATGCCATTTTTTGCTTTCTATTTAGGTTTAAAAAATTCGTTTCTTCTTTCAAATATAAAACACTGAGAACTAGGAATTGTTTCCTCGCATCCGACTAAAAAAAGATTTTAACATCATAGATGACTCTTCTGCGAGTAAACCGCCTGTAATCTCGGTTTGAGGATGGATGATTTTAGGGTTGGATTGTCGGTATCCACGTTTTTCGTCTTGTGCGCCATAAACCACTCGAGCGATCTGCGACCAATACAATGCCCCGCCACACATGGTGCATGGTTCTAAAGTCACATAAAGCGTACATTGATCCAAATATCGTGAGCCCAAATAATTCTGAGCAGCGGTGATAGCAAGCATTTCTGCATGAGCGGTTACATCATTTAGTCTCTCCACCTGGTTATATGCTCTAGCAATAATTCTATTTTGACAAACCACTACAGCTCCAACAGGTATTTCACCGTCTTCATAAGCCTTTTGCGCCTCTTTCAAGGCCTGGTTCATGTAATGATCGTCGCTATGGATGCTTAAGTCGCTCATTTTACTCTCACACTGTTCATGATCTCATGCGCCGATTCCTGCCATTGATTCTGCTGCTTGGCCGGGCAGGTAAAATTGAAAAGCAAGATCTTGTCTTGATAAAGTGTGTATTGGATATATGTGTATTTGGCTATTGCTACACCACTGCCAAAAGTGGCATCTTCATCAGTTACCCTGGAAATGAATTCAAAGACAATGAATTTACGGCCTGCTTTTTCGACAATATCTTCTTGAATGAACTCGATTTCTGTAAACAGGTTGGCTATTGTTGATTTGTACAGACTTTTGATGACTTCATAATCTCCTCCTTGCCAGGTGTTACTGGTTTCATTCACCACTACATCTATTTGATTGTTGTAATCAGTGTACATCGCAATTGGTGGTCGAGAGGAAATGTTCTTCTGAATGATCTCACCTTGCTCCAGAGCTCTGAAATCTTCAGGAATATCCATAGATATATGGTCATTAACCTTCGTTCTTTTGAGTTGGTATTGAGAGCTGGCTTGAAATCCAATTACCAAACTTATAACAGCTAGAATGTATTTGATATTCATTAAACTGGGTTGTTTTTGAGTCAAAGCTAAAACTTATGTGCTTGTATCAGTGAAAGAGTGCCAAAAAAAGGTGCAACATATGCTTTAGCATGCTAATTTCGTACTAGATAATTGCCGGCTTAAAATCATTGGTTTGTCAATTTGCCGATTGGTCAAACTGTATAAATTTGCCGCTGTTTTAAACGGAAAGAAGTAAAACATATATAAAATG
>CAXEKM010000395.1:0-2478 GCA_963996645.1 uncultured Marinoscillum sp. | reverse complement strand
GGAAGTGGTATTTCGTTCCCATTCTTTGTATATGAAGTAGCATCATCACTAAGGATATAAATATCTTCATTTTCGACAACTATAAAACGAGGAAAAATATTAACCTCTTGTTGTATACCATTGACCCAATGTGCGACATCCAGGTGGTTTTTTTCATCAGACGTATAACCAACAATGTGCACCTTATTTTCTTGGACTGCCATATCTGTGAAATTGGAGTAATAAGGAGGGATAGTCATGACTGTTTCTAAATAACCATCCTTCCAGTATTTTGCATTAGAGCTCCCTAGAATACTTTCAAAACCTATTAAATGAATTGAACCGTCAGCAATCTCAATATCTGTTATGGTACCTCCACCTTCAGGTATTTCTATATCTAATTTCTCTCCATTTTTTGACAAATATGGCGAAGCACCATTATTAATAACTTCACCTCCTATATAAATATCATTATTATCAATAGCAATGGCCCATGGACTAAAGCTCAATTCATTAACTACATTATTTTTCCAATAGGCATGTTTGGTCTCAAAATCTGCAGTTCCCCAAGATCCAACAATATACACATCCTTTCCTTGTGCTGTAATAGATCTTGTGAAGGAGTAAGTAGCATCATTCTTTAATAAGCTCATTACTCCATTTTTCCACACTGCAGCTTGATGATAATTATTTTCTCCCGTACGTATCATTCCAGATATATAGATATCATATTTATCGCTAAACTCCACCTCTTCTTCTTTACAAGAGTACAATATTGAGGTAAGCAGTAAGAAACTTAAATAAATAGTATGTTTCATCATTTTGGCTTTAGGGTGTAATTCAATTTTGTGAGCAAGAATAGTGAGATTCAAGTAAAAACCAACTATCAATCAGTTTTATAGAATTAAATAATGACTTCTAATCAAGCCTACTTCTCATAAATAAAAAAGGCAATCACCTAATCATAATATCATTTAATTTACCTGACAAGGAAATCAGTCTCATTAACTGTTCTTAATGCCTTACAACCAACTTCTCACTATATGTCTGACGAGATTTAGTCTCTACAAGAAGAACATACGTTCCCGCTGGCAAAGCTGACACATTCACTCCTGTTGCGGCAGGATTCAAAGTCTTGAATTTGGCCCCATCAAGTGTATAAAGCTGTATCTCAAGGATGTCTTCTGATGGGACATTAAAATATAAGAACTCATCTACAGGATTTGGATACATCCTCAGTCCGGCATCAACATCTTCACTCAGAATATTGCTCACTAAAAGCAGCTCAAATCGATCGATCAACTGACTACCATTGGCCTGAAACTCATAAGTAGTTGCAGATAAGTCAATCACTTTATTCATTTGATGATCTCTTAAAAAGATTGGTCCTTCTTTATCTGTTTCCACTGAAATACGATAGGTTCCCTCCTCTTGAACATGCATTCCAAGTGGAATACTTTCTACAGCATCTGATATCGTTTGAATAGCTAATGACTCTCCTAACTTGTAGCTAAACACCGCATCAGACTGTTGTGGATTCAAAACCTTGGCGTCATAACCTCTATTTAACGTTTGGTCTTCTATACCTTCTGTTACCACTACCAGCGTCTGTCTAAATAGTCCCTGATCATTGGTAAGGTTTATTCGGATATCACGCTGTTGACGTTCAGCATCTTTTCTGAAGAAGTTATCATCTGCGTTGTTGCTTTCTGAGCGCATGCTTTCGGTAAATTCAACAACAGTACTTTCTGTAGCCGCAAGCTTCACGAAAAACCCTTGACCTGAACCCAAATACTCGTTATATCTAGTAGCTCCACCATCAGGTGTCGTCTGAGTGACTCCTGATAGGTTGGCCACGATATAGTCACTGTTAGATCCTCTTACTTCATCTGATCCATTATCATCCCAGATATAAACCGCAGCATACAGATCATCAATATTGGCGTTTCCATTTAAGAAATCAGTCACGGAAATCGCTGCAGCATACGGATTAGCCACCAGATTCCAACCCTCATTGGCATCTTCAGTATCAGCTGTATAAGTTCCGGTGTATACAACCGTTCCTGTATTCGGAGTACCTGCAAAAGAAATTTCCTGCTGACCTGCCTGAGCATATCCCTTACCAGGAACCAATACCATCTCCGATGCATCTTCCCAACGGCTCAACCCATCATCGCTACCATAAGGAGTTTGCTCATTGTATAGGTAAACGATTGTTCCAAGATCGCTACCGCTGATTGCTGAAGCTTCAACTGGTGAACCAACAAAAGAGTACTTTCCATCAGCATATCGGGTATTTCGTTTTATCGTGATATCATTTCCAGATACCGAATTGGTTTCATAAGTCAATAACGTCCCTCCGGATTCAATGATTACCTCTCCATTATTGATCAAATCTCCATTGACTTTCAACAATTGATCAGATGCTACTACTAAACTAGCCCCAGAATACACATCCAAATCCGCTACCTCCAGCTCCGTTCTTTCATCTTCATCAAG
>CAXEKM010000394.1:0-3755 GCA_963996645.1 uncultured Marinoscillum sp. | reverse complement strand
CCATCTTCTTCCTTAATAGAGATCCTTCAGAAGAAGAACTTAATGATGGAAGTGCATTTACAGTTGATCATCTTGGCGATAGATATGTTACTGATAACTATAACCTTGCAGAGTCAAAAGTTCTTGGAAATCCCAACCCAGACTTTATCTATGGATGGACTAACAACTTTAAATTCAAAGGCTTTGATTTAAGTATCTTGATCCAAGGTCAAGAAGGAAACAAAGTATTTTTAGGCGGAGGTACTTTCATGACTGCTAATGCTAGATATGAAGATAACCAGACAACTGATCAGTTGGATAGATGGCAACAGCCTGGTGATATCACCGATGTGCCGCAAGCGAGACTTTATGCAAATAATGGAGCTCAAACATCTAGCAGATATTTATCGGATGCTTCTTATGTTAGATTGAAGACGTTGACTTTTGGATATAATTTCCCTAGAAGCATTTTGGGTAACTCATTCATATCTACTGCTAGAGTGTATTTCAGTGGTCAAAACCTTGTTACCATCACTGATTATGCAGGATGGGATCCAGAGGTTAATACAGATTATTTGGCTAGCAACATCTTCCTTGGTAACGATTTCTATTCTGCTCCACAGGCTAAGACATTTACGTTCGGTGTTAAACTAGGATTTTAATCTAAAATGAACAGACAAATGAAAAATATTAAAATATATTCTATTCTATTTCTGAGCCTGTTGATTTTGGGCTCATGTACGGATGAGTTGGACCTAAATCCACCTCAGGATATTGACAATGCTATTGCTCTTAATTCTGATGCCAATGTAAAAACGGTATTGGTAGGAGCTTACGATGCCTTAAGTGATACTGATTTGTTTGGTGGAAACACTCAAAGAAATTCAGAATTACTAGGTGCTGATGACGAACTTCAGTTTTCTGGAACATTTGGAGATCCATCAGATATCTGGCGCAAGGAAATTACTGTAATTAACGGTGATGTGGCAGATCTATGGTTGGATGGTTATAGAACTATAAACATTGCCAATAATATCCTGGCAGCTTTAGATATGGTAAATGAAGAAGATAGATCTTCGGTAGAAGCGGAAGCTAGATTCATTAGAGGTATGATGTACTTTGAATTGGTTTTATTCTTTGGCCCATCTTATTCTGATGGAGATCCTTCTACTAGTTTAGGTGTGCCTTTGGTAACAGAGCCAAATGATGTGGAGCCAGTGGATAGAGCTACCGTAGCTGCAGTTTACGATTTCGTAATTGACGATCTGAGTTTTGCAGCTGCAAATTTACCAGCAGATAATGGCGTTTATGCTAATAGTGTAGCAGCTGGAGCTTTGCTTTCAAGAGTATATCTTCAGCAGGCAGATTATGCTGGGGCACGTGACGCTGCAGATGCTGCATTGACCGCTGCTGAAGGAGTATATGAATTGGCAGGATCTTTTGATGGTGCGTTCAATAATCAAACGAATGGTATTGAAGATGTTTTTTCTATCCAGGTAACTACTCAGGATGGAACGAACAACATGCAATTATTCTTTGCTGCCTCATCATTTGGAGGAAGAGGAGATATCGAAATATTCCCAAAGCACTTGAATTTATATGAAGCTGGAGACGATAGAGGATCATTCTTCTATACTGATGCAGCTACTGGCGATACGAGGACTTCCAAATGGACGGACCAGTTTGCTAACGTGACATTCATTCGATTGGCTGAGCTTTATTTGACTAGAGCCGAAGCAAACTTTAGAGAAGGTACTTCTATTGGAGCAACACCTGCTAGTGATCTAAATATGATCAGAAATAGAGCAGGTTTAGGTAATATCACAGCTCCTACATTGGCTGATATTTTGAACGAAAGAAAGCTAGAATTAGCATTTGAAGGACATAGCATCCATGATATCAAAAGACTTCAAGGATCATCCGATGGATTTGCTTTTAGTGCTCCTGAGTTGGTTTTCCCTATCCCAGATAGAGAGCGCAATATTAACCCTGACCTACAGCAGAATGATGGTTATGGTAATTAATCGATTTTAAACTTATATCTAAAAGGCTACTCTGCAGAGTAGCCTTTTTTATGATAAGGAGTCGTAAATATGATTCCACTCTTCATCCAATGAGCCAGCAAATACAGGCTGTCCAGCTCTTTTATACCAATACTCAGCATTCCACTGGTCACCTTCTTTCCGATGGAGGTAGGCATGAATCCAAGCAGCATTTTTATCAGGTAAATCCTGAATGAGTTCATGGGCAGCATCCCATTGTCCTCTTTTGTCTAAATCCAAAGCTTTCAGATAAATAGCGTTTTCCATGACACGAAGGTACTAATCCATGAAGTATACGGGAAGCATATTACAGGTTAACTATCAGATATGACCAGTAATCGAAAGTAGTGGTTCTCCAAATAAGAACCTTTTTATGATTGCATTACCTAAATGTGCAGAGATATGAAAAAGATTGGGTTTTTGATGGTTTCGATAAGTTACGTTTTGTATGGTTGTGTACTGAAGACGGACTTGTCTAAAGAGTTGGAAGTAGATGGAATGGAAATGAGTGATTGGAAAGTTCCGGATGGATTTACTTACAATATGTCACCAGTTCAAAATCTACAAATCAGTTTTACCAACGGGTCTTCGCGAATTGATGCTTCTGAAGCCATCCAATATGCGTTAGTTGGAACTGATTACCGTGATAGCGTCTATGCACTTCGAGTTGGTTATGCGAGTCTAGTAGATGGTATTGATATCAATTTCAATCGACCTATTCATATTCAGAACTTGTTCATCTACACCAAGTATCAGGGAAACTCCCGTTTTTTCGATGTAAGTGGAGGAATTCTGTCTTTATCGTTGACAGATTTGGAAGTAGCAGATTCCTTTTTTGATGGGACAGGTGCTCGTACGAGTGGTACTCCTGACTGTACCTCATTTTTAGGAAATGCGACCCAAATAAGATGCCGAGCTGATGGAATATCTATTAAGTCGAGTGCGACAATCACTTATATCGATCTCAATAAAGTGGATGGAACAGTAGAAAGGGTAACACCTGAGCAACAAGGAGTAAATGCCAACGATAATCAATGGTTTTTCCCTTATGTGGATTTCGATATGAATACGATTAGTACATTTTCCGTTATTGCGGATTGTAGAACATCGCCTCATACGATCAGTACCGAATTGGTGACTTTTATAAACCCTTGTTTGTCTTTACTAGTAGATACTGACAATGATGGGGTAGCTGATGAATCAGATATATCACCAGAAGATGCCTCTATTGCTTCTGTTACATACATTCCAGCTCAAAACTCGTATTCTACCTTTGCTTTCGAAGATATGTGGCCATATTTAGGAGATTTTGACTTCAATGATTTGATTATAGCACACAATGCAGTAGTGTATACCAATACCAACAACAAGGTGACAAAAATTACCTATCAAATCAATGTAGAGGCTGTTGGAGCCACATTTGACAATGACTTGTGTTTGAGTTTTTCTGATCCCGGGCCATCAATTGGAATCACATTGGATCAGGTTCAAAGTGATGGAGTGTCTTATGAGTTGCACAAATTGAACAACAGATCGGAATTAAGATTTAAACATATCAAACAAGGGTTCAACTCTGGTGGATTTATCAATACAGATAGTACGCGATCTTATGAGCAGCCAATAGAGATTTCGTTAGTACTGTTATTTGATGGTACCGTAGATCTCGACAATTTTGAAATTGACGAATACATAAGAATTAATCAGGAAGAAGGACGAGAAGTTCACAAACCAGGT
>CAXEKM010000393.1:0-3114 GCA_963996645.1 uncultured Marinoscillum sp. | reverse complement strand
GAACATCATTTTTAGGAAATTGCTGCAGTAATCAAGGCTATTGTCAGGATAAGTCACCGGGTGACCCATTTGGTTTTTGTAAGACCATGCTGCGAATGTTGGCATTTTAGCCAAGATTCTGATAATGCTTAAGTTGACATCATCAGCAGGTCTGTTTGGATCCAAACTCTGTGGATAGAATGCTGTCAATGAAGTTACTAGAGAAGATAACACACCCATAGGATGAGCAGTTGAAGGGAATCCGTCTAGAAGCTTCTTAATGTCTTCATGAACCAATGTGTGGTTCGTAATATCAGACTTAAATTTCTCAAATGTCGCAGTGTCTGGCAATTCACCATAGATCAATAGATACGCAACTTCTAAGAAGGTTGACTTTTCTGCTAATTGTTCGATTGGATACCCTCTATATCTTAGGATACCTTGCTCTCCATCAAGGAAAGTGATCGCACTTTTAGTAGAACCAGTGTTTTTGAATCCTGGGTCAATAGTGATGACTCCTGACTCAGCTCTTAGTTTGCTAATATCAATCGCTTTTTCTTGCTCTGAACCTTCAATCAGAGGCAGCTCGTAGCTCTTACCATCTACTTTAATCTCTGCTGTATTCGACATCTGTTATTATACTTTTTATATTATGCTAGAATTGGGTTGTAAATTAACTATTTATGCTGATTTAACTATCGATTTTTAAAAGTGTTGGGGCTGACTTTAATTTCCACCTAAAATTAATGGTAAACCGTCTTTTCCGCTGCCTATTACAACGATTTTACTGTTCGGAGAGTTCGCCAAAACTTGAGTAGCTTCGATGCCTCTCATTTTAAGCAAGTTATCGGTCAAACTACTGTTGATAATCTTGTTGGCCACTGCCTCACCATCCGCTGCAATTCTTTTTCTCTCCGCTTCACTTTCCTCTTTGTCTAATCTAAACTGATAAGCCAAAGCTTCTTGCTCTTGCTTTAACTTGTTTTCGATAGCTAACCTAATTTGTTCAGGAAGTTTAATAGAACGAATCAGAAGCGCTCTCATTTCAATGTTGTTTCCTGGTGCTCCCAGGATTTGATCCGTTTCGGATTTGATTGCACCTTCAACTTCAGGTCTTTTGGTGGAATAGATTTCCTCTGCGGTATATCTACCCATCACTTGTCTTACTGTAGATCGAACTTCAGGTCTTACCAATCTGTCCTGGTAATCCATTCTGAATGTTTCATAGATTTCTCCGATACTATCATAGATAGGGTGAAAACGTACAGTAATGTCAACGTTGATGTTCAGGCCATTTTTGTCCAATACATCCATTGTTTCTTCAATTTGATTTTCAGTCACATCATAAATGTAAGCATCACTCCAGGGAGCTTTGCCATGAAAACCTGGACCTATTACATTGTCCTTATCCAATTCACCAGAAAGTGTGTTGAAAATGACAGCTCTTTCACCTGATTTCACCTTATAGATTAAGGAATTACCAAGAGATAAAATGACAATCAAAATGACTGCCGTTACAATGATAAGGGGTAAGTATTTTCGGTTATCCATAGTAGAATTATTGCATTTTAGCTGGTAAAGTTAATAATCAACAGGAGAAATAAATTATTATTCTATATTGATCATGCTATTTATTGATATTCCAAATAATTTTAGCTTTTATTGCAATATGACCAAATAAATGACCGGTTTATAAAGTAAATTTTGATGAAATCTACGCTAAAATTATTACAAGAAACATTGGGTAAACCCTATGAGGATCTGGAGTTTCTGTTGGAAGCCTTGAAGGAAATTCTCATTGAGAATGGTGAAGAAGAGATGGCCAATCAGATTCCTTGGATCAAGTTTATACCGGAATTGGAATCACAAGCGCTTACGCAAAAACATATTCAGTTGTATTCATTGGTTTTCCAGTTAGTAAACATGGTAGAAATCAATGGGGCGGTTCAGCACAGAAGATCGCAGGAAGATAAAGAACTCGCTTCTGTTAATGGACTTTGGGCGAACAATTTCAAGAAGCTTAAAGATCAGGGAATTGGAGAGAAAGATATTGCTGTAAGGCTAAAGGATATTCGTATTGAGCCGGTATTAACTGCTCACCCAACGGAAGCCAAACGAGCAACAGTTTTGGAGCATCACAGAGAGTTGTATTTACTGATGGTACAGCGCGAAAACTCCATGTACACTGAGAAGGAGAAAGAAAACATCCGTCATAATATCAAGCAAACATTATATCGTTTGTGGAAGACAGGTGAGATTTTCCTGGAAAAGCCAGACGTGCCGTCAGAGCTTCGTAATATCATGCACTACCTGATCAATGTATTCCCACAAGTTATCCCAGTGTTGGATAGACGCATGTTGCAAGCCTGGGAAGATCAAGGATTTGATACACAGACATTGTATGATCTAGATGCCTGGCCAAAGCTCTCTTTTGGAGATTGGGTAGGAGGAGATCGTGATGGTCACCCTTTGGTTACTGATCAGGTAACAGCGGAAACATTGGCTACACTTCGTTTAAATGCGATTGTTGTGGTTAGAAGAACTTTGATTGATTTGGTGAAGCATTTGAGTTTCACTGCGAGTTCTTCGACTGTTGACGCTGAGTTGAAAGATCGACTGCATGAACTAAAAAACCAATTAGGGACTCGTGGTGAAGAAGCATATACTAGAAATAGAGGTGAGGCTTTCCGTCAGTTCATTAACCTGGTTTTGACCAAACTTCCGGTAGATACCCGAAGAGGTCATGCTACTGAGATCTTGGAATATCCTGGTAGTTATGTGAACTCAAAGGAATTGTTGGCAGATTTAAAACTGTTGCAACGAGCGATGCTCAACTATGGAGCTAAATCAATAGCAAGAGATGATATTCATACAGCAATCAGAGCAGTTGAGACCTTTGGTTTCTATCTGGCTAAAGTGGATGTCCGTCAAAATAGTGATTTCCATGATAAAGCGATGCAGCAATTATTGGAAGCTGCAGGTTTTGAGAAAACAGACTATCCAAACTGGAGCGAAGAGGAACGATTAGTGTTCTTAAATGAAGAATTGAAATCAAACAGACCTTTCACTCATCAAAATACGAAACTTGGACCAAATGCAGAGGCTGTGGTAAGTTGTTTCAAAGTTTTGGAAGCT
>CAXEKM010000392.1:0-5462 GCA_963996645.1 uncultured Marinoscillum sp. | reverse complement strand
TGTGAGCGAATAGGTGTGACAGTGATTGGGCTGGAAGTGCCTCATGCACACGTTCATTTGATTCCGATCAATGGAGTGAATGATATGAACTTTGCTCAACCTAAGCTTTCCATGACATCAGAGGAAATGGTTGCCATTGCTGATAAGATCAGAAATGCCATTGGCTAAAATGAATACAAGTATTTAAATGAAGTGAGTTTCGTAAGGAGCTCACTTTTTTTATGTCTATGAAAATTGAACAAATAGCTCCGCATCAAACATGGTCTATTAGGCATAAAGTGATGTGGCCAGATAGAGAACTGGACTATGTGAAGCTGCCCGAAGATTACGCTGGAGTACACTTTGGTCTGTATGTGGATGATCAACTGATATCCGTGGTTTCTGCTTTTGAGAGTGGACAAGAAGCGCAGTTCAGGAAGTTTGCAACCTTGGAAGCTCATCAGGGCAAAGGTCATGGAAGTAAGTTGCTGAACTATCTTCTCGATTGGCTAGGTGAACAGGGAGCAACTAGAATCTGGTGCAATGCGCGAATCGAGAAGTGTGGTTTCTACGAGCGATTTGGGATGGTAAAAACAGATGAAACTTTCCAAAAAGGAGGGAAAGACTATGTAGTAATGGAGAGGGTGGTGTAGGTTGTAGGTGATAACACCTACAACGGCAAGTAATCTGAATTGAAAATTGGTTGGTTAATTCATGAACTAAGCATTCATGTTAATAGCAGATACCCAAGTGATGTGATTTTTTAAGGAGTATTTTACTTCTTTCTCAATATCTTCCAAATACATGCATAGAAGAGATAAACCGTAAGTCAGCTTCCAACTTAAATGCTGTCTATCTAAAGATTCTTTCGAATCTGGTTGTTCGATCTTTTTCCTCCAAATTTTTTCTACTTCATTTACATCCAAACCTTTGGCGATTGCATCCTTTTTTAATTTTTGAATCTTGTAGTTCATCATGTTGTCATAAGCCATTTTATCTATCCATTCAGAGTACCCTTCTCTTAACTCAAATATTTTTTCAAGTTGGATTTTGTAAGGCATCAATGAAAATGAGTCAGACGAATGAGCTGCTTTATTCCTAATTGATCTAAGGGTATTAAGAGCATTATATGCACTTTCTTCTATCAACCTAAAAGCGAAGGTTAATTCAATTTGTGAGGAAAATGAGCTCAGTGAACCAGGGTATTTTAGTAAGCGATTTATATATGATCTACTATTGTCAGGAAATACGGCAATGACCACTTTTTCAAGATATTTTTCTACCTCGCTACACGAGATTAATATTGATCCTCTTTCTGATTCTTCGGATAGTTTAACAGCTAGCTCAAAGGACAAGTCAAAAAAATGCCTCACTCTTTTATCGGACAAATCCTCAGTCATTTTTTTTCTGCTGTTCTTCGTTGCTTAAAATTCTCGAACTTCTCTTTAAACGAGTAAGTAAAGTCTAAAATTGCTATGGTGAATTCAAGTGAATCTCTTGCGTCTTCTGCTGAAAAGATCGTTTCAATGTTGTGGGCAGCTTCATTGCCAATTAGTCGTAGTTCATTAGCCCATTCGTAAAGTTGAGAGTTGATGATTTCTTTACTCTTGAGTTTTTCAATTGACTTTGCAAGATTGGATTCATTTACTCCTTTGGTTTGGCTAAACCCTTCAATTGTTCTACGACACATTATTACAGTCGCTGTATAGGAGTTCGCTCTCAGACACTGGATACATTCCTTTAGTGACTTTCGTAGTTGTTCAGGAATAATTGGGTTGATATGGAATTCATCATTCGGGAATAGTCGTTTTGGTATTCCCCAGTCAATCATTCCATAGTCGTGCTCTAGTCTTTCTTCGGTTAGTAGTGGATCCCAACAGTTAGGACATTTGAGAAGGGTGAATCTCTGACTTCCTATATGTCCATCATGTTCAATGGTGTAGCTGCCAATTTCCTTGGTTTCGATAGTGATATTACATTTTGGACATTCTAATAGCATGATTCAGAATGGTGAGGGTCGTGTTTTGTTTTTATAACATGATCGCATGTTATTACATTTCTCCAAAATAACGGAATTTCACATTTAAACCTCCTTGAAATGCTAGGTATTTGAAATGGAATGCATTTATAACCTGTCAACCTGCTTTAGGGTTAATACAACCTGCGGATGAATGATTGCCGAACGCGGATATATGTTTTTCCCATGCGGATAAATGATTGTCGGATGCGGGTAAGTCATTTTCCTTAGCGGCTGAATGATTGCCGGATGCGTTTATGTGACTACCGGATGCGTTTTTGTTCTTGCCAGGAGCGGTTCGGTCATTTTCTCCTGCGGATGAATTATTGCCAGATGCGGACAGATGATTTTTCTATGCTGATTAGTTTTTGACACACTCATAATTCAACACCCTCTACCTACTATCAGGTACATAGATTATCCCTTTGCAGACCGATGGAAATTAATATCTTAGCGTGTGACCTTTACGGAATAAAAACAGATATTCGGTGAAGCTTTTTGAAAAACTATATTCCGCAACCCACAAAGACAAGGCCATAATGGACATTTTACTGGTAGATGATCATCGCATACTGTTGGAAGGAACAAAAAACATCATAGAAACAACTTCCAGTGAGTGCAAGGTGAAGGATATGGCCAGCTCTGTGGAAGATGCTCTGGAGTTGCTAAAGCAAAATGATTATGATGTGTTGATATCGGATTATGAAATGCCGGGTATGACTGGCATGGAGCTCATCCAAATTGCCAAAACAATCAATACAAATATGAAAACCATCGTGTTGAGTATGCATGATGAGCCAGCGGTGGTAAAAGAACTACTCAAAATAGGTTTAGATGGATTTGTGCTTAAAAGTGATTCTCACAAAGACTTATTGGAAGCTCTCGAGAGAGTGGCTGAAGGAAAGATCTATCTCAGTGAGAGTATTTCACAAATGTTGATCCATCATAGTGAAAAGCCTAATTCCAGTTCTTTGACTCCACGAGAACAGGAAATTGTTAAACTGATTATCAAAGAGTATAACACCAAACAGATTGCTGAGATACTTTTTATAAGCGAAAAGACGGTAGAAACCCATCGCAAGAACATTCTCAAGAAGACTGAAACAACCAATTTGGTCGGGTTAACCAAGTACGCGTTCAAGCATGGTTTGGCATAATTCAAATTCTAGTACCTACCACCAGGTATGCCCAATCTACCAACTGCTGCCGATTGAAAGCTCTTGATCAAGTGATGAATTTTGTGATAAATAGTTTATTAGATGATAACAGTAAAGAAAAGTATTTGGTCACTTCTTGCTATCGGTTTTATTATTTGTTCTTGCGGAAAGGATAACGATTGTCCTGAAGATAAAAATGGGAAGTTGAATGGGGACTGTACTAAAGTCTTTGTGGATGCGATAGATTATAAATCCGATGGAGAAACTTTTGAGCAGTTCTTTATAAAGTTTAGGCTGGGGACAGGTGTGTCTGCCATATTCATTAAAGATTCCAATAGTTTAATAGAAAAAGGGACTTACACCGAGGAAGATGAGGCGTATTATTCTGGAGGTGTGTATTATAATATTGATATGGAGATCAATATCAGTAAGGTCGATCGTAAACCTGAAGGTGGAAGTGTCATCTGGGGCGATTTTCATTTTGAAGGTACAGATGAATACGGAAGAGACCTGGAGTTGTCTGGTTTCTTTGATGAAGTTGTTTTGCCTGATTAATAATTGGAAAAGTTGTAGAGTCCTCTCATGGGTTTGGCCTACTTATAGATACTTCTTTAGCTTTTTCTTGAAGTAAATAGCACTCGTTTCCACGCTTTTCAGTGCATTCTCTGCAAAATTACCACCCTGCTCTATGTAGTAGTATTGAAGACCAGACTGTTCAGGATCAGGTAAGATTTTAGTGTAATCGATGCTGCCATTGCCAAGTTCTGTATAGTCTTGTGATGTTTTGTGCATGTCTTTGATATGCCACATCACTACTCTGCCTGGTTGGTCTGATACAAGCTCTTTTGGGGTGGAGCTGGCTGAGTGCATCACCCAATACATGTCCATTTGTAGTTTCACCAAATCAGCATCAGTTTCCCGGAGAATGATGTCATATCCGGTTTCCCCATTATAGTCTTCAAATTCATATCCGTGATTGTGATAGGCAAATCCGAGTCCTGCAGCACTCACTTGTTCACCAATAAGATTGAGGCGTTCTGCCATTTTTTTGAAGTTATCTCTAGTTCTTTGCTCAGGAGCAATCCATGGCCAGGTGATATAGCTTAAGTCAAGGTCCATGGCACCCACAATACACTGGTCTACAAAAGTTTTCAGTTCCTCCATACTCTTATCCAGATAGGATGAAAACCCGAAATGACCCGATGAGGCGGTTAAATTCATATCATCCAACAGGCTCTTAAAATTACTAGATGGAAGGCCATAGAAGGTATTCTTTATTGGTTCAAAACCGAAGATTTCAAAGTCTTCATATCCAAGCGCTTTTACATGAGCCAATGTTTGTTGAGGGTTTTTGAGCATGTCCTCATTCACAGTAAACAGTTGCAGTCCCATTTTGTAATTCGAGGGTTTCGCAATTAGGGGGCGTGATAAAAGTGCAGAGGTACTGAGTGCAACTGTAGTAGCTAAAAATTCTCTTCTTCTCATTTCTTAGGTTGTTGAGGTGGAATTAAGATAGTTTAATTTCGATTAAGAAATAATGTGAGGGGCTATGGAATTATTTATTCCTTAAATCCATTTAGAACAATAGCGCTTTAAAAATCGACCTTAATATGTCTCATTCAACCAAGTCTATTGCATACTCCATACTTGAGTTAGCTACTGTTTCAGCTGGTTTTACTATTAAAGATACTTTTGATAATAGCTTGAAATTTGCCCAAAGAGCTGAACAACTTGGCTTTAACCGTTTTTGGCTAGCAGAGCATCACAACATGAAAAGTATCGCCAGTTCGGCAACACCGGTTTTAATTGGTCATATAGCTGGAGGTACCAAAACTATTCGGGTTGGATCTGGAGGAGTAATGCTGCCCAATCACTCTCCTTTAGTAGTAGCAGAACAGTTTGGGACATTGGGTTCTTTATACCCCAATAGAATTGATTTGGGATTAGGAAGAGCTCCGGGTACTGATCAAGTAACCGCAGCGGCAATTCGATCAGACAGAATGCAGTCAGTTTACAAGTTTCCTGATGAAGTGGCTTCTGTTATGAACTACTTCAAGGATAATGAAGGTGCACGAGTAAGAGCGACTGTAGCAGAGGGTGTGAATGTTCCTGTATATATCTTAGGCTCAAGTACAGATAGTGCTCATGTTGCCGCACAAATGGGATTGCCGTATGCTTTTGCAAGTCATTTTGCACCTACACATTTGTTTGAAGCTTTAGAAATATACCATCGAGAGTTTCGATCTTCTCAATTTTTAGATGAACCGTATACGATGGCTGGAATCAATGTGATTGCCGCAGATACGGAT
>CAXEKM010000391.1:0-3318 GCA_963996645.1 uncultured Marinoscillum sp. | reverse complement strand
ATAAAAATACAGGATAGTAAGAGCAGTAGTTTTTGATAGTTCATTCAAATCGGTTAGTTGTTACGTTATGCTAAAAATAAGATTTCTACCGTAAAAACACGTATCTCTGACATAAATGCTTTCGGTATTTCATCTATAATGATCGTAATAAGCGATAAGGCATGAGGTTGGAATAGCTATGAAAGTGAAAAAAACTGAGGAATATAGGATTTTATGCAGATAAGATTAGGATTATATGGGGCTGAATGTGCTATTATTGCTATCAGACACCCCGATGGTCAACTTTCAATCACTTCACTTTAATTGCATTTGAATAAGCAGAACGCCTTCATTTCAACATCCTTAGTGATCCTCTTGTGTCTATTTTCAGCCTGCTCGAGTACAAAAAACATGGATGTAGAGCACTCGTTTGCCGTGGCTCATGGTGTAACATACGATGTAGAAGATTTTGATCTGATTGAGTTTACGCCTGGCAATCATCTGGACCTGGGGTTTTATGAAGGCAATGCCTGGATAAAATTGGAGGTAGAAAACACTGGAAAGCCTACTTCGGTGGTTGTGATGTGTGGGGATCTCATCAACCGCATGTATCGGTTTTATGAGGTAGATGAAGTCAACAATAAGCTTAAAACGGTCAATGAGGGAATTGATACAGAGTATCAGGATCACAGAACTTACAATTTCGCTAAACCCAATTTTCAAATTGATTTAGGTGAAGGAGAGAAGAAAACTTTCTACATATCCACTTCAAGTGATGGCAGAATCCTGCAAGGAACACCACGATTAGTTTCTTTGAATGAATTTCATTCCATTAAACAGGGAACATTAACTTTTGATATTGTATTCTATGGATCAATTGCCATACTCGTGTTGATCAACCTGTTTTATTTCCAAAGCATACGAAGCAACATCTATTATTACTACGGAGCCTATATCGTTTGTAGCTGTTTGATGTATCTGTTCGTAGAAGGCAGGCTATATGGATGGGGATGGAGTCATGCGACCATCGATCATCTAATGTTTCTATCCATTAGGCTTTGGATTTTAACGAGCATTTTATTCTCCATGAGGTTCCTCAAAACAAAGGAAACAAACCAGCGATTTTACCAATTCATCATGATTCTTCTGGTAGTGACTCTAGGAGGTGCCACCATGTATCAACTTGCGTTTCCGAGTTTTTCTATCAGCACTTTACATATGACCGAAAACCTACTCGGCTTTTTGTGGATTGTGCTGTCTCTTTTCATAGTAAGTACCTCGTACAAGAAAAGGAAACTGGAAGCAATGTATTACCTGATTGCTTATTCTTCATTTATCTTTTTCGTCACTTTGGGTCTTTTGGATAGTCATTTGACAATGTTGCCAGGTGATCCATTTTCCTATTTTAAAATCGGAACCATTTTCGAGTTTATAGGCTTTACTTTTTTTATCGCCATACTTATCCGACAAAGACTCAATACGAATAGTGAATTGGAGTTGAAGTTAAATCAGACTCGTCAAGTGCTAGGAGAGCGGGAAAGAGAATTAGATAACGATCGAAAAATCAATAAAACGGATTTTGCCAGTATTTTAAAACTGGTTGAAAGTTCGCTCTCTTCTGAAGAAGAATGGACCAATTTCAAGATCCAATTTGATCAACTGCAACCGGACTTCTACAATCACTTAATCAGTCAATACCCTGACCTGACCAAGTCCGAAATCAGACTTCTTTTACTTGTTCATATTGGGTACTCTCAAAAGGAGATTGCGGAGATTTTACAGATAGCTCCTGATAGTGTAAAAAAGAGCCGAACAAGGGTAAGAAAGAAATTAGAAATACCAGCAGACACAAAACTCGAGGATTTTCTACATCAATTCGTCTAAATTTAATTACCTGTAATTCAGTCACTTGTAAATGTGTCCCCCAATTTGTCACCCGGCGTTTCCGTTTTGATTAGCTAGTGTTTTATATGTTCGTAGCGATAACTAAATCCACTGATTGATTGGTGGATATCGGACTATTCATCGCTAACAGCAATACGTGGAAAAGACATTAAGAATTAGGAAATCTGTGACACCAACGATGGTGGTCGTTTCCAAAAGAAATGAAAATAACTCTACTGAAGACAGCTTGAACCTTAGGATTCTTGACCCGTCAACTAATCAAGTTTTGAGGGGAGCTAAAAGTGAAAACAACTTCAGAAAAAATCTGATTCTATCTTTATCAGATAGCTATCAAGTGATAGAGTTAGAGGAACTTATCTACTGTGAATCTGATAGCGGATATACCACTTTTTATCTGAACAATGGTAAAAACTACATGGTGTCAAAACCACTCAAAGAATATGAAGATAAGCTGGAAAGTCTTCATTTCACCAGGCCACACCAATCTTTTATCATCAACCTGAGATTCATCGATAAGGTTGAGAAATCCGGAACAATACATCTGAAGAATGGAATGGAAATTCCTGTATCTTCCAGGAGGAAGGAGGCATTTGTGACGACTTTTCTTAATTACCACAGTCTGTAATTCTTCCTGAATGAACAATTACCTACAACCAGATTTATCTAATTATTGGCAAATGGC
Source organism: uncultured Marinoscillum sp. (assembly GCA_963996645.1). GTDB lineage: Bacteria > Bacteroidota > Bacteroidia > Cytophagales > Cyclobacteriaceae > Marinoscillum. Next base: position 752 of record CAXEKM010000391.1, on the reverse strand, counting down.
TGAAAACATCAAAAGCATCCTTAGTTACGCTTTTTGGATTAGTATTTCGATCATCATGGGTTTTGTACACATGTTCGTTGTTTTGGGACCTAACACTGCCGGAACAGAGGGAATTGACTTCTGGTTTGATATGATCTACAAGGTAGCACTGATCAAAGTAGGAGGCATTGTAGGCTTGATAATTGCCTTTCTATTCCTTTTAGTCGACAATCTACTATTAAAGAAATCACCACATTTTCAAAAGCACACCAGCACAGCGCGAATAGTCACCATTCTTGTATTAACAGTAGTTGTTGGCGTCACTCATTATCTATTAGAAAAAACAATCGATCTAATTTAATCAGACATGAAAGCACTCCATTTTCTAATTGTAGTCCTCCTGATAGCATGCAATCCAAAGCAACCACAGCAAGGAGCCATCGAAGTAATTGAGGAAGATTCAGAGGCTGTGATAACTGCTGATGCTGTAGAGGCCTCTGTAAAAACAATTGACGCTGATCAAGATTTTCATGAAGTGGTTAAAAGCCTCCAAATGAGAGCTTTGCCCTGGATTGAGCATTCCAATTTTGATCAATACATTGATGAAGCGGATGCTAAAGGGATCAATCACAAAGCGCTGAAAATAGCTGAGGTACTTTCTGATTTCGATCCGGAAGGGTCCAGGTATCAACCAATGACGTCCTACAGACTCGATTTATCTCCCAATTTCTATAGTGTGATTGTAGTCTATAAACTGGAAAAATATGAGATGT
>CAXEKM010000390.1:0-6459 GCA_963996645.1 uncultured Marinoscillum sp. | reverse complement strand
GCAGCACCCACCACCAATACATCCATGTCATAGTATGGATGTGGCTCATCATAATAATGTTTTACTTTCGGTAAATCTTCACCCGGAACATTTAGCAGGTACGGCAAATCATAAAATCCGGTAGCGATGACAATGGCTTTGGCTTGATAAGATCCTTTAGACGTATTGATTTCATACAGGTCACCCAACTTGTTAACTTCATCAACTGATTCATACAGCCTGGTATTGAGGTTCCATGAGGAAGCTACCCTTCGGAAATATTCTAAGGCCTCGGAGCGCGTTGGCTTTGGATTATGTGAGATGAAAGGAACTCCTCCCACTTCTAATTTATCGGAAGTACTAAAGAAGGTCATGTTCTTCGGGTAGTTGTATAGAGAATTTACCAGGCAGCCTTTATCAATAATCACATGACTCAAGCCAGCCTTCGCAGCTTCTATTCCACATGCCAGTCCGATAGGACCAGCCCCAATGATCAATATATCTGTAGTTTCTTTCATTTTATGATTTTGTCTACTGACCAATTGACTTTTGAATTGGTCTTATTATTTACACTCTACCACCTCAAAAGGGGTAATTAAATAATCCAGGCTAATGTCGTGGGGCTCAGCAAAAGTAAATTGATCAAAGGATGGCCCCAAGTTTACTCCTACTTTCAACAAGTTTGACTGCATTTCTGTTAGCAACCGGTCATAATAACCTTTGCCATAACCTATTCGGTTCCCTTTTTTATCCGCAGCTAATAATGGAATAATCACTGCATCGATTTTGGAAGTATCTGCTTGCTCGCCATTGACTGGAGTAGGAATGCCGAAACGATCATTTTCGAAGCTTAGCGACACATTATAGATGTAGTGCGTCATGATTTGTTTCTCAAAATCAGTGGCGGAGACCACAACTGTCACTCCTGCTTCTACTAACAGCTCAATAACGGGCCAGGTATTGGGTTCATTATTCTTAGCAATAGGTAAGAAAACATGTACGCTGGTTACAGATTGCTGTAGCAAGAACTCAATCAAGCGATTGGTTAATGCAGCATTTCTCGATTCAAAAACCTCTGAATCGAGAAGCCTACGATTAAACAATACCCCTTTTCTTACCTTGGCTTTGGCATCAGACATTAAGCATCTTGCAGTATATGAAAGCGATAATCAAATGCGTCAAATTTCTCTAACAACTCAGGAATAAAGCCTTCGTGGTTCAATTGGAAATTTAAGAAATTATCATGTCGCTCCTGCAAGCTTCCGTTAGGAAATAGCTTGTCTTTGATATTATCAATTTGTGAAAGTGCGGTTTCGTTGTTCTGCTCTTCTGCTTTCTTAAGGCGTTTAGAGATGGAATCTAAAATTTTAAAGCCTTTTGCTCCTTCAGCACCGATGAAACCAGTCAAAGATCCATCTATAGTCTCTGCCTTGGTCTTGATTTGCTCAAATAACTTGCCCAATTCAGCACGTTCCTCTTTTAAATCAAAATCACCTTGTCCATGCTGATCCAGATATTCTTCTTTGAGCTTATGCGCACTCTTGAAAAGATCTTTTTTAGTGAGGTTGAGCTTATCTACTTTCTTCTGAACAGCCTTGTTAACCACCATATTAAATACACGTGGCATTAATGCCGGGAAGAACGTTTCGTAATGATCAAATACGCCTTTCAGCTGTAGCCAGTAAGCGATTTCTGCAGGTCCACCACAGTAAGCCAGGTTTGGAAGAATGGACTCCTGATATAATGGACGCATGATCACATTTGGACTGAAGTTCTCTGGATGTGTTTTAATCTCAGCTTCCATTTCCGCAGCAGAGAACACCTTTTCAGTGTTGAGCACTTTGAATAGCTCCCCTTCTTTAACAATTCGCTCACGAAGACCGTTTTGCATGTAGAAGAAGTTGATTTCTCTGGAGAATGCCTGGTTTTTGTACCCAGCAGCATCCAGTTCCTGAGATTTTGCTTCTACTAATCGATTGGAGTGATTTTCAAAAACTTCTTTCTCAATAACCGGAGCAAATAATCGCTTTAGTTTAGGGTTGTCCGCGTCTACTACGACTAAACCCTGATCCCCGAATAGCTCATTGACATAGTATCTAACAGCATCTGCCAATGTATCGTGATCCAAATATGCTTGCTCAAACAATGGAACTGATTCAGGAAGCTGGTCTATCACACTATTTAGCGAGTGCGGTTTCATCCGACCAACAGGTCCTTTTTGATCTGTATTCCACTCGTATTTCTTGCCAAAAAGATTGAAATAGCTGATTTCATCCAAATCGTGATCTTCACTAGCCATCCAGTAAACTGGAACGAAGTGGTATTCCGGATACTTTGCTTTTAGTGCTTCGCAGGCATTGATCACCGTCACAATCTTGTAAATGAAATAAAGAGGCCCAGTGAAAATATTTAGCTGATGACCTGTAGTAACGGTGAAAGTCTTGTCATTTCCCAAACTGTGGATATTAAAATCTACAGCCTCATGCTTATCTAGTGGACCATATTGCCTATTTAGCACATGAACCAAAATCGCACGATGGTCTTCACTCAAAGACCGCTGACTTAAGAGTTCCTGAAAATTATCAAGGTTTGGAAAAGTATTATAAAAAGGAGCCAAAGACTCTTTTTTGTTGATATAATCTAAAAAGATAGGAGCAAAACACTCCGTTTCGTCAAAGGGTACCGTTTCTAATTTCATCGGTTTCTATCTCCGTTTGTGCGATTTTCAGTTTTTATTTTACTGGTACTCCGTAAAGATCAAACGGGCTTGCGCTGGTGATTTTAATATTGGCGAAATCTCCTAGACGTAGATAATGTTCGTTGGCATCAATTAATACCTCATTATCCACCTCTGGTGAATCATGTTCAGTTCGTCCAATAAATTGTCCAGCCTCTTTTCGGTCGATTAAGACTTTGAATGTTTTGCCTACTTTTTGGTTGTTGATCTCTTCAGAAATACTTTCTTGTACTTCCATAACGCGTTCAGCCCTCTGAAGTTTAATTTCTTCCGGGACATTATCCTCCATACTGAATGCATGGGTATTGTCCTCGTGTGAATAAGGAAAAACTCCGAGTCGCTCGAATCGTGATTTCTCTACGAAATCTAGCATATCCTCAAATTCTTTTTCCGTTTCACCTGGGTGACCTGTGATTAGTGTCGTGCGGATAGCAATATCCGGCACTCTATCGCGAATGGTATTTAATAAACGTTCGGTTTTTTCTCTTGTAGTGCCTCTACGCATGATTTTGAGCATTTCAGTGCTACCATGCTGTAGCGGAATATCCAGATAGTTGCAGATATTACTTCGTTTAGCCATTACGTCCAACACGTCTTCTGGGAATCCTGTTGGGAATGCATAGTGAAGTCTGATCCAATCCAGTCCATCTACATCAGCTAGACGATCCATCAATTCAGCCAGATTTCTTTTTTTGTAAATATCTAACCCGTAATAAGTGGAGTCCTGAGCAATCAGAAGGATTTCTTTGGTGCCATTTTTCACCAATGACTGAGCCTCCTGCACAATTTGTTCCATAGGTTTCGAGACGTGTTTACCTCTCATTAGTGGTATTGCACAGAAGCTACATGGTCTGTCACAGCCTTCTGATATTTTCAAATAAGCGTAATGTTGATCAGTAGTGGTGATACGCTCACCTAACAACTCGTGCTTATAATCAGCTTTAAATTTTTTAAGCAAAAGCGGAAGCTCCATCGTTCCAAACCAGGAATCAACCTGTGGAATCTCGTTTTGCAGGTCTTCTCTGTATCGCTGAGAAAGACATCCAGTTACGTATACCTTATCCACTAAGCCTTCTTCTTTCGCATCTACATATCGCAGGATGGTATCAATAGATTCTTGCTTTGCATTGTCGATAAATCCACACGTATTGATGATGATGATGTTAGAGTCATCTTTTACAGACTCGTGCGTCACATCGATATCGTTTCCCCTCAGTTGAGTTAACATTACTTCTGAGTCTACCAGGTTTTTGGAGCAGCCCAGAGTTACAATGTTTACCTTGTCCTTCTTGATCTTTTTAGTCTTCACGCCGTATGCTTTTCAATAATCTGCAAAGCTAATACAAAATGAGGCCTATAATAAGTTCAATAGTTATTGGTTATTATAACTTTACGGCCATTCTGAAAGTATGAGAAAAGGACTATTCATAGTTATAGGGGTTTGGTTGGCAATTGCCAGCTGCCAGGAAATCAAGGATTGTGAGCTGGAATCCAGCACAGAGTATGCCTGGGTGCGCTTTTATGAAGTTGATTCTGTGGAGCAGTATGAGAAAAAAGTATCGTTTTCGTTGGTCAAAGAGGAGACCAGCAACTTTTATTTCTACAGTACACTAAATGATGATACCACAGATTACGATACCACCTCATTTATGCCTCTATATTTTAATGGTGATACACATGAAGTGAAATACCTGTTCGATACTGACTCTATCCAATATGAATTAACTATGATTTACACACCACATCTCAGAATTTATTACGATGAATGTGAACCTGTATATAGTTTCAAACTGGATTCTGTGTATAGTCCAGATTTTGATTCTGTGGTTTTGGTAAATAGGAATGTGGATATGGCAGTGGAAACTAACGTGGAGGTGTATTTCTAATGATCAGAAAATTAGTCATAATCGCGTTTATTTCATTTGGTTTGACACAATTGTCAATCGGTCAGGGATTGCAAAATCGAGTTAATCAGGCAACTGGAGCTGCTCGATCTTCTGGAGGAAAACAGATGTCAGTTTCTGAAATGCGCAAAAACCGCAAAAAGATTCCTCGTGATTGGGCGCCATCCATGGTCAAGATCAATTATGATATGGTGCCTGCGTTTTCTACAGTGTTTGGCGCAGAACGAACAGGACAAGGTTTTCAAGCTAGTATCGATTTTGATCAATTCTTTTTCACTGCCGAATATGGGCAAGAATCTACCAAGAGAGGCGAGACCTTCGATTATAGAAGTGACGGGACATATTTCAGCTTTGGTCCGGAGGTGAACTTTCTAAGACAAAACAAAGAAGGTCACGGCATTGTCTTTGGACTAAGATATGCGCATGCTGATTACAGTGACCAGCTACGATATACCAGAGCCAATGATGCCTGGGGAGATAGCAATCAAGAAAGATTAGTAACTGCTGAAAATCCCGATCTGAAAGCCAATTGGATGGAGTTTACACTTGGTCTTACCGCCAAAGTTTGGAAAGACCTGTACATGGGCTATACGGTACGCTACAAAGTCCTAAGGCAAGTCAAAGGAATCGGTGAATTTGCTCCTTATGATGTGGCAGGATTCGGGCTTTATGAAGATAATACAGCCGTACGCTTCAATTACTACGTTGGCTGGGCCATTAGATGGCGTGAAAAGCAACAGCTAATTCCGGGTTTGCCAGCTGTTAAATAAACCTGATATCATTAAACAGGTCTCCAAAATCCTTTTGGAGTAAGCCCTTCACTTTCTCTTTGTTGTTGGTTAGCTCTTGTTTCAGCGGGGCTGAAGTCAATTTCACAAAAAGAATTTTGTTGGCTACATAGACAGAAGAGGTTCTTGAAGCGATTGGCGCACCAACGAGATCTCCCCACGATTCAGCTAACAACTGCTCACGATACTTGGTATCAAGTTTTTCGTTGACTAAAAATTTCCTGAATGCGTTGGTAAATGAATTAGACTGCTCGCTCATATCAATTCTCCGTTTTCTATTTCAAAAAAGCTTACCTGCTCTTTGCCTTCAAAAAAGGCTTTGGAACGCTCTATTCGTGCATCGGTGATGAAGATCTGTGAAAAGCGCTCCTGATCAGTCAGCAAATTTACAAGGCTTTCGATTCGTTGGTCATCCAATTTGTCAAAAATATCATCCAGTAGTAAAAGTGGATTGAATCCTTTGAGGGATTTCAAGTAATCGTACTCCGCTAGTTTCAATGCGAGGATAAAAGATTTTTGCTGACCCTGAGAACCAAATTTTTTGATTGGCCGATCATTAAGTTTAAAAACATAATCATCTTTTTGAGCACCCATGGTGGTACGTTCCAGAATAATATCTTTTTCAAGAGCTTCTTTAAACAACTCCTCAAAATCGTCTTTGACCACATTGGATCTGTAGGATATTATCGGACTCTCTGCCCCATCAAAAATCAATTCATAATTTTTCTGGAAGTATGGAATGAATTCTTTGATGAACTCAGTTCGTTTCCTGGCTACGGATTTAAAAAGAGGCAATAACGATTCGTCATAGACTGCCAGCAATTGCTTGTTGAGACTTCTTCTTCCTGCATTTTGTTTCAGAAAGCTGTTGCGTTGCTTCAGTAGCCGCTGCATAGCCATCAAATCTTCCAGGTAGCTTCTGTCGTGCTGTGAAATCACACTGTCAAAAAATTTGCGGCGAACTTCACTTCCTTCTTTGATGATTTCGGTATCGTCTGGTGTGATCAAAACAGAAGGCACCATACCAATATGGTCACTTAGTTTTTCCAGT
>CAXEKM010000389.1:0-11528 GCA_963996645.1 uncultured Marinoscillum sp. | reverse complement strand
ACTGCACACGAACACCTTATTCCAAAATGAAAAAGGGTGACTCAATCGCTCATTGATAAAAATATGTTGTTGGTCTGTAGCATTACTTTGGAGCCTTATCTGTCTAATTTTTAGTAATCCATTGCTGAAACCAACAAAACTCAATAAAACACCTACCACATAAATCATCACTAGAAATAAAGCCCAGGAAAAAGTCCAGCTGGAATCACTCACTGCAATTTCTGATTCCTCAAATGTTGGTACGATAAAAGTTGCCGTTTCCAATATCTCCAGGTTGCCGAGTGATTGTTCATTTTCAAATGATAAGAATGCCACCGGAATGGAGATCAAAGGAACAATCAATGAGATGATGAGCGCACCGAGCAAAAAGAATCGGTTAACGACAAATGACTTCTCTTGCTTAAGTAATACATGATAGCACAACAGTCCAAAAGCCATGAAAAGGGAAGAAATAAGTAGGTAGCGCATCATGATTCTTTACGTTTTTCTTCAATTTCCTCCTCGATCATGCGTTTTAATTCCTCCAGTTGATCCACTGATAGCTCCGTTTTCTTAGCGAAGAAGGATCCAAACTGTGCTGCTGAATTATTGAAAAAGTCCTTCATCATAGTCTTGAGCTGACCTGAGAAATAATCTGTTTTTCTAATCTTAGGATAATACTCTCTAACACTTCCACGCTGCGTGTATCCTATATAATCCTTCTTAATCATTCGGGTAACCATGGTCGCCACTGTTGTATAAGCTGGTTTGGGATCGGGAAACTCTTCTACTAAATCCTTCATGTAGGCTGTATCCAATTTCCACAGATACTTCATGATTTGCTCTTCGCTTTGATTTAACTTCATACTACAATCATAATAGTCATACTACAAATGTAGTAATTATATTGAAAAATAAAAGGCTCCCAGTTGAGAGCCTTATAATTCGATCCTTTATTGTTCTGTTTTACCAGACTGTGATTTAAGCAAATCTCTGATTTCTTCAAGCAACACTTCTTGCTTTGGAGGTGTAGGAATTGGAGTGGCTTCTTCTTTCTTTCGCTCGAACTTATTGTAGGTTTTAATAACCATGAAAATCACAAATGCCGTGATTAGAAAATCCACCACTCTCTGAATGAACAGCCCATAACTTATGGTCACAGCAGCAGCTTCTTCTGTAGCTTCTTTCAAAACATAAGCCAGTTCACTAAAATCTACGCCTCCTAAAATGATCCCAATTGGAGGCATTAGAATGTCATTGACAAACGATGTAACAATGGCCTTAAAAGCAGCACCAATAATCACAGCTACGGCCAGATCCAAAATGTTGCCTTTCATGACAAAGGCTTTAAACTCTTTGAGCATTTTCATACAAATAAATTTTGATGGTTCTACAATACTTAAAAGCTTAGAGTTGCTTGGCCTGATTCCAATATTCGTCCATCTCCTCCAGTGTCATATCTGATAGTGTTTTTCCATCTTTCTTTGATTCAGACTCCAGATAGTTAAATCGTTTAATGAATTTCTTATTGGTTCTTTCCAGTGCTTCCTCTGGGTTGATATCTATAAATCTAGAATAATTAATTAATGAGAATAGCAAATCACCAAATTCATTTTGCGCTTTCTCTCTGTCAATCTGGGAGTTATCCCCAATGTTGAACTCATCTTTGAATTCGTTCATCTCTTCTTCCACTTTCTCCCAAACCTGCTCTTTTTTCTCCCAATCAAATCCAGCACCTCTGGCCTTTTCTTGAATTCGCATGGCTTTAACCATAGCAGGCAAAGAAGACGGCACTCCTCCTAAGACAGACTTATTGCCTTTTTCCTGCAATTTGATCTTTTCCCAATTCTCTTTTACTGCATTCTCATCCTCGGCTTTTACATCTCCATAAATATGTGGATGTCTTCGAATAAGTTTCTCACAGACTTCTGTCAACACATCAGATACATCAAATGCCCCTTTCTCCGAACCTATGCGAGCATAAAAAACCATGTGTAGCATTAGGTCACCTAGTTCTTTTTTGACTTCTTCCATGTCATTTTCAAGAATTGCATCTCCTAGCTCATAGGTCTCTTCAATGGTCAAATGACGAAGCGATTCCATGGTTTGCTTTTTATCCCAGGGACAATTTTCCCTGAGTTCGTCCATGATTGTCAGAAGTCGGTCAAAAGCATTGAGCTTCATGGCACGTTTAGGATCTGGTTGTGTTAAATTTCTTGGCATATTGAAATCATTGTGAGATCAGAATTGTTACAGGAATGAGTTCAGAAAAACTGACTCTCAACTCAAATTCGATGAACGGACAAGAGAAATCTATTCATTGATTCGGGTTGAACACAAATATTCTTATTTTTGCGTCAAATTGTAACCCTATGGCTACTGTATTACTTGGAATCGGATTTATTGCACTGTTTTTCGTATTGATGTCAGTGAGACTGATCTTCAAAAAAGATGGAGAATTTAAAGGCACATGCGCGTCACAAAGCCCTTTTCTTAATAAAGAGGGAGCTACATGCGGCTATTGCGGTAAAACCATGACAGGAGGAGAATCCTGTGGAAAAGAAGATTCCGAGGTGAATAAGGTAATGGCTAAATTTAGCTAACAGACCCACTACTAGTATAACCGTTTAGAATATCGTCAACACCGTACGAGGCTTAATATGCCTTGTCTAAAACCTAAATACCAGATTGTCACTAATTAAATCTATCTCAGGTCTCCGCGGCACTGTCGGAGGCAAAGTTGGAGAGACTCTCACGCCTATTGACGTAGCAAAATTCACCGCCGGTTTTGGCATGTGGATCAAAGAAAGACATAGCGAACCCAAAGTGGTCATTGGTAGAGATGCCAGACCTTCTGGAAGCACTTTCAGATCTATTGTTGAAAGCACATTAAGAGCTCAAGGAATTGATGTAGTAGATCTTGATCTATCTACCACTCCTACAGTGGAAATGGCTGTGGTGAATGAAAATGCCCAGGGAGGAATAATTTTAACCGCAAGCCATAACCCTTCAGGATGGAATGCTCTGAAACTTCTCAATGAGAATGGCGAATTCATCTCAGCAGAAGATGGTAAAAAAGTTCTGGAATGGGCTGAGTCTGCTGACCTGGAGTTTGTAGATCCTAAGAAATTTGGAACTTACGAAATCAACGACACATATATCGACTGGCATATTGATCAAATTCTTGCACTTGACCTGGTCAATGTAGAAGCGATCAAAGCTGCTGGATTCAAAGTAGCAGTTGATGCAGTTAACAGTACAGGAGGAATAGCTGTACCAAAATTGTTGAGGAAACTCAATGTAGAAGTTACAGAACTATACTGTGAACCAAACGGAGTTTTCCCACACAACCCAGAACCTCTCCCAGAAAACATTACGCATATCTGTAGCGAAATAGCTGGAGGAAATTATGATCTTGGATTCGTTGTGGATCCAGATGTAGACAGATTAGTAATGGTTTGTGAAGATGGTGTTTCTTTTGGTGAAGAATACACGCTCGTAGCTATTGCTGATTATGTATTGAAACAGAAACCTGGCAACACCGTTTCTAACCTTTCTTCCACAAGAGCACTTCGTGACGTTACTGAGAAACATGGCGGAAGCTACACTGCGTCTGCTGTAGGTGAGGTGAATGTGGTAACAGAAATGAAGGCGCAAAACGCCGTAATCGGTGGTGAAGGAAACGGTGGAGTGATTCTTCCAGAGCTTCACTACGGTAGAGATGCCTTAGTAGGTATTGCGCTATTCCTTTCACACCTGGCTGAGTTTGGCAAGAGTGTGTCAATGCTACGTTCTACCTATCCAAACTACCATATTTCTAAAAACAAGATTGAGCTAGATCCATCGCTTGACCTTGACAAGGTTTTGGAAGGATTAAAAGCACAATACTCTAAAAACAAATTCACTACAATCGACGGATTGAAAATAGAGTTTGATAAAGAATGGGTGCACTTAAGAAGATCTAATACTGAGCCGATTATTAGAATTTACGCTGAGTCGGAAAGCCAATCAACGGCTGATCACCTGGCGCAAAAGCTAATGATGGATATCAAGGAATTGATCACTCCTGTTTAAGCTATTTCAGAATATCTTTTCCGAAGAGCATAAAAAACTTATATCGAAAATAAACCCAGTGCTTATTGGCACTAATTGGTTTTGAGGATTTTGTGGCTGGCCATTTTTGGTCAGCCATTTTTATTTTTTGTTCTTTCTCCTGTAGCCAGCGCTCTTGCACATAGTCAGAGAAATTGAGATAAAGCTTCTTCTCTACTACATGATAAGAACTCATCTTTGGCTTGGCTTTATAGCCATTTGCTGCACCAAATGCACAGTACCCTCCATACTGCGGCAAGTATTTTTCAGGGTTGTTTACAAATAAATCTAGGTTTTGCTGATTGGCAAATCGCCAATCCAGTTCTTGATAATGATAAGAAAAGATTGAGCTTCCTTTAGTAGGCTGATTTAGGAAGTAACTCACGACATCATACCCCTCCAATGCGAGATCATTTTTATGATATATTGGCTTGTCTTCCATCGCTAATCCCATTCTATTTCACCACTTTTAGCCAATTCCACCAACTTGTGAATTTGGCGCTCTGTGTTTCTGACTTCAGATAGAGGTGGCAATTCATCCAAAGCAAAAAATCCTCCATCCAAGGCTTCATGACCAACATTTAAATCACCCGAAACAACTTCACACAAGAAATTGATTTTGTAGACATATCGAATACCATGGGGATGATCTTGCTTGGCTTTGTCCCAAACTGATAATATGCGAATAGGTTTTACAGTAAGCCCAGCCTCTTCAAACACTTCTTTGGCAACATTCTCAGAAGCAGAATACCCAATATCACACCAGCCTCCAGGCATGGCCCATTTTTGGTCCGTTTTCTCTTGAATGAGGAGAATTCTACCTTCTTTCAACACGACTCCACGAACATCCACTTTGGGAGTGGGGTAATCTTCGTCCAAATGATCAAAATGAAATTGAATGGATTCTAATGGGGCATTGGACAGCTGCGCTAATAACTCATTAGTCATATCCCTCATTTCTTCATATCGTTCAATGTCATACGGGTTTTCAGTATATGTTAATCCCGTTTTTGCCATTGCCTGAATTCGCTTCAGGTACTCCAAAATATTCCGGTTCATCTGCTTATCCTCCATAGTTCTATTACTTCAGTGGATTTAATGTTTAATTTTGCAACATTAATAGAATCATACCCCAAATCAATGGAGAAAGTTTATTTAGATAACGCCGCTACAACTCCTCTAGACGAGGCTGTATTTGAAGAAATGAAGCCTTATATGCTAGAATTTTATGGCAACCCATCGTCTATCCATTCTCATGGAAGACAGGTAAGAGCTGCCATTGAAAAAGCGAGAAAGAAAGTCGCGGATCTACTAAATACTTCTCCTTCAGAAATTTTCTTTACCTCTGGCGGTACTGAGGCTGACAACACAGCTCTTAGATGCACAGTAGAAGAATATGGGGTGAAAAACATTATCACCACAGGCCTGGAACATCATGCAGTACTGCACACTGCTGAAATGCTTGCCAAGAGAGGTGATGTGAATTTACATTTATTAGATGTAGATGCTCAGGGCAATATCGATATCAATCAAATTGATGAGTTGCTGAAAAAAGATCCCAATACATTGGTTTCATTGATGCATGCTAACAATGAGATAGGCACTGTCAATGACATAGATGCAATTGCTAACCTTTGTCATGAGCATGGGGTAACCTTTCATACGGATACTGTGCAGACCATGGGTCATTTCAAACATGATCTTCAGGAACTAAAAGCCAATTTCATTGTAGGCTCTGCTCATAAATTCCATGGACCTAAGGGAGTAGGTTTTCTGTATGTAAACCATGAGAAAAAAATTCATCCATTTATTCATGGTGGTGCTCAAGAAAGAAATATGCGGGGTGGTACAGAAAACGTGTATGGAATCATTGGTTTAGCTAAGGCTCTAGAGCTAGCGTACTCACAAATGGACGAGCACCGTTCTCATATAGAAGGAGTTAAACAATACATGATAGATCAGTTAAAGGCCAATATTGATGGAGTTGACTTCAATGGCACATCAGCTGACCTAAACAATAGTTTATATACCGTGTTGAATGTAAGTCTACCACCGAGTGAAGACAATGACATGCTACTTTTCAACCTGGATATAAATGGAATTTCTGCTTCTGGTGGAAGTGCCTGCAGCAGTGGTTCCAATGTTGGTTCACATGTCTTAACTGCTCTAGGATCTGATCCTATGAGAGGAGCAGTTCGTTTTTCATTCAGCAGATTTAATACCAAAGAACAGGTAGATTACGTTATAAGTAAACTGAATGAAATTTTAGCAATTGGTGTATAGAAAAACAGCTCTACTTCTCTTCTTTACTGGATTACTTTTCTCTGCTTTTTCACAAGAAGAACTGATTCGAAAATTTGATGTTGAATCCAACAGCAGAATTGACGTCTCTGGAAAAGTAACAGCCATTGTATTTAAAACGGATGAGTTTCTGGGCAACTACGTCGAATTAGAAATCAACGGAGAAAAAGAAGAAATTCCATTTGATGCTGACGGCCCAGAATTCTCTTATTACAAGTCACTTGATGGAGCCAAAGAAATATCCAGTTTTAGTTCTGAGCATCAAGGCATCTTACATCTAATTAATACAGGTCCAACTCCTAAAATTGGCAGCAATTTTCGCTCTGAACAACAGGATGAGTGCGATTTTACACCAAACGCCATACCACAAAGTGAATGGAGAGCTGGACTTCCAGAGCCATCCTATTCAAGAAGTTTTACCGATGTAGAGCACGTTATTGTACATCACTCCGCTGGTTCGAATACAGCGACAGATTATACGCAGGTGATTAGAGACATTTACATCTACCACACCGAGTCAAATGGCTGGTCTGATATCGGCTATAATTTTGTCATTGCTCAAAATGGAGATCTCTATGCAGCTCGTGACCCTGATGGTGGAGAACAAGACAATGTTATTGGCGCTCATTTCTGTGGAAGTAATGGATCAACTATGGGAATATGCCTGATGGGCAATTATGAAACCGCTGAACCAACCCAGGAAACCTGGAATACACTAGAAAATCTAGTTGCATATAAATTGAATAAAGAATCACTAGATCCACAGCTATATTCTGAACATCCACTTGGTTATATAGGCAATATTGCTGGTCATAGGGATGGATGTAGCACATCTTGTCCCGGTGAAAACGTCTATCTTAAATTAGAACAGCTTCGTGATACATCTTCTAATACCTTGGTAGCTTGTGATGTACTGGACTTACAATTAGATTTTTCGCTTAGCAGCAACATTGTTGAGCAAGGTGGGACGATAGAATTCACCAATAATAGCACTGGTTACTACTCCTATACCTGGTTGCTCACTGGTGCAGAAACCGAAATAGCAGAATGGCCTTCTAGAGGATCAGCAATCTATCAGAATATAGGAACATATGATGTTGCACTAGTTGGAGAAAGTGTTTCCGGAAAGGATACCCTTAGAATTTCAGGTGCAGTAAATGTCGAGAAATTTTATCTACTAGATTTTAACACCAATTCCGAAGAGATCAATCGCGGTGAATCCATCACTTTTGAAAATTTGAGCATCGGTTACAATACTTATAAATGGCTATTGGAAGGAGCGGCCCCACAACAACCTGAATGGACAGGGAGTGGAGAAGCTACATATGCTGATGCTGGAGAATTTGATGTGACTCTTATTGGTTACAAAGATGACGGCTCTGATACCCTTAAAGTTGAAAACTATGTAACAGTTCTAAGTAACTTGATGCTTTCTTTTGGTCAGGATCGATTTACTATCCAACCTGATCAAGAAGTGAACTTTGTCAACAAAAGCACAGGATATGATAACTACACCTGGTTTTTTGAAGGAGGTGAAGTAGCTGATTCAAGCAATGAAGGCGCTCGAGTAACTTACAATTATCCTGGTTTATTTGATGTTCTCTTAATTGGCGAATACGATGGAGAACTTGACACTATTCATGCAGACAGAAAGGTGGAAGTCGCTGGGTTTAGCGTATTTCCTAATCCATCACCTGCTTTATCCGAAATCGTGATTGCAACCAACCACACCATCAATAAGGTAGAAATTGTTGGAATGGACGGCAAAAGTTATCTAACTGACTCCAATGTAGAACAAAATACCTTGCAGCTTCCTTATCTACGACAAGGTATTTATGTGCTTAAGATTTACACTTCAGGTGGTCTGGAGAAGCAGCGACTATTGATTAATTAGTGGTAACTAATCCGGCCAAAGACTCAACCCACAATGGATCGTCGTTCAAACTTTCTACCAGGTCCCATTGCTCTCCGCCTGCATGAATGAATTCCTCTTGGTAAGTTTCTCCAACCTCAATAGTAGTTTCCAAACAGTCTGAAACAAAAGCAGGAGAGAAGGCTAGCACTTTCTTGACACCCTTTTCTGCTAATTGATGTAATACCTCCTCGGTATATGGTTGAACCCAGGGATCTTTACCCAATCGCGATTGAAAACATACAGTGTACTTGTCTTCAGGAATACCAAGCTTCTCAGCCACAAGTCTAGTGGTATGAAAACACTGTGCTCTATAGCAGAACTGATTGCGCTCATGAAACTTGCTGCAGCAGCTGCCCAATTGACATTGATTGCCAACAGATGCTTTTTTAATTTGTCTCTCTGGCAAACCGTGATAACTGAATACGAAGTGGTCATACTCCGTTTTCTCCATCCACTTTTTACCATTATTAACTATGACTTGAAGGAATTTCTCATCTTCCAAAAACTGAGAAGTAAACTTGATTTCTGGAATCACTTGCCAATCTTTCACAATTTCCATCACCTTATCAATTACAGATCCGGTGGTAGCAGAAGCGTATTGCGGAAATAGCGGAATGACATGAATGCTTGACACATTCTTTTCTTTCAAAAGATTCAGCCCAGACTCAACTGATGGACTCTGATACCTCATAGCGTACTCCACCACATATTCATCACCAAGTATTGACCGAAGTGGATCCAATAAATCTTCTGTGTAATATTTCAGAGGCGATCCACGCTCTGTGAAAAGCTTTCTATATTCTGCCGCTGATTTTGGTGCTCTAAATGGCGCAATAATCAGGTTTACAAGCATCCATCTTGGTACATCAGGAATGTCTATTACTCGTTTATCACTGAGAAATTCCCTTAAATACTTTCTAACATCTGCAACACTCGTAGAATCAGGAGTACCCAGGTTAACCAATAAAACACCTTTCTTCATTACTTCTTTTCTTTAACTAAAGTATGTGAGCTTCCCATACAAATATGGCATACACAAAAAACCGAGCAAACCGGAAAGTCGCGAAAAGCAGAAATCGTCTGTAAGGATACTTCACAGTGCCCATGAGCATACAGATACCGGCAAAAGGTAATGGTGTTAACGCCGCTACGATAACTAAGAATCCTCCGAATCGGTTTAAATGTTTTTCAAATCTGCCGAGATAATTTTTACGGACCGTTCTGTAAAATTGGGTAGTACTAAAGTGTGAGCCTATAAAATAACCTAGCAGACCTGCCAGATAAGAAATCACCGAAAGGGCCCCTATATTGAGAATATAATGGCTGAGTATTTCATCTCGCAACGACCAAATCATAAAGAGCTCTGGAGGGATAATGCCAAATACCGCCTCGGAAACAAAAAATATTGAATAGATGATAATGGGTTGATCGTACAGATCTCCAAGTATGCCCTTTAGGGTAATATCGTAGTTAGCTTCTAAATAAAAATAACCACCGACTACTACCGCCAACCATATCAGGCCTCTGAGAAGATAGCTCAAGAAAAACCTGATCCTATCCTTGCGTTCATTCTCCTGATTTAGCTCCATATACAGTTGATTCGGGAAATTGGTCTTTGGAACATACGGTTAACCTTAACTTAGGTTTAGTCGTTTGGCCGCCAAAACTAAGGTTTTTCTTCGTTCTCAGGCGATTTTACGGCAGTGTTTTTGTCTTTCTTGTAGTTTACTTTCCAATAGGGATCCGCCAACTCCGTATATTTCCCATTAAACTGTGTGAGCATCACCTTTACCGCATAATTCAACCGGTTCACTGCATCGCGATAATGCTCCAATTTGTTTTTAGGGTGGTAGATAAAGAATTTAATAATCGGAAATGCTTCTGTTCTAAAAACACCCAAAACTTTATTGGCAGAATTTTTATTGGACTTCAATGACTTTATCGCTTTGGAGCAACTTGTAGCCAATCCATTTAATAATTCACAATAGATACGATATGTATCTTTTTCAGCACGCTGATAATGCTCTACTTTTTCATCACAATGTGCCTTGAGAATTCTCAGACCTGGCAAACTATTATTGGATTCTTTAAAAACATCCGGCTGCCATAGAATCTCACGAAAAGTAAAAATATCCGGGAGTAGCTCCAGATCATAAGAGTCATCTCCTTTCAATTGAAGCAGTAGATCATGTGACACATCATCAACTACGCAATTTCCTGCTACTAATTGATAGGACCAACCGGGTTCGCTAGACTCAATTAGCTCAGTAAAACTCCATATTTCACTTAACGAGATCTTCATGTTTGAATTATTGCCCAATATAATTCATAGAAATCACATAAACGCTTGGGGGTAACTACTAGAATTTTTGCCTTTAGAGAAATAGTAACACAACTATAATGCTCATATGCAGGCATTTAACCAATAATATAGTATGCTTGCATAATAATTTGCCCAGTTTCTATGACTCGTAAAGCCGCACCTATTTTTTATGAAGGGAATAAGATCTTGAGGATCTCAGACCTTCCATTTTCTCAGTCCACACTTTTCTCTGGATGGGTTCAACCAAACAACTTTGTTGTGCTTGGAGAACGTAACGATTTTGACTGTGTGAAGTATGAAGATTACGAATATTGGTACCAGAATTATTTCATCGGAGAGCGCGATCTCGACGAAATGATCTAAACCAATCTGTTTCAAACTCTATCAATCTTTCCTCTTTCCCAAATTTCTTCTAATTTCCCCACATGGATAAACGGTGGGTGCTGGCTGATACTTTTTCAAAAGAACTAAATGAGTCTCTATCCAAAGAGCTAAACATAAGCAATGAGCTTGTGGAGCTATTGCTCCAGCGCGATGTAACCACGTTTGAAGAAGCTAAAACATTTTTCCGACCTTCATTAAACCATCTTCATGATCCATTTCTGATGAAAGGAATGGACAAAGCCGTTAACAGACTATGTGATGCGATATTCTCTCAGGAGAAAATCATGATTTATGGCGATTATGATGTGGATGGAACCACTTCCGTATCACTTGTCTATGGATTTCTTGGCAAGTTCTCAGAGAACTTGATTTACTATATCCCAGATCGATATTCGGAAGGTTATGGTATTTCAACCAAAGGAATTGAAACAGCTAAAGAAGAGGGTATTGGTCTTATCATTAGTCTTGACTGTGGGATACGAGCAGTTGACAAAGCAGCTCTTGCCAAAACCTATGGTATCGATCTAATCATTT
>CAXEKM010000388.1:0-4778 GCA_963996645.1 uncultured Marinoscillum sp. | reverse complement strand
GATGCTATTAGTTGGTCTATTGCCTTCAAAGACTTTGAAGGAAGCAAGTAGTTCTATTTGATCTTCTGAAACACCAGCTGCTTTAAACTCTGCCACCACTTCTTCTCTGCTTTTTCCCATCATCAATGCTTCAGTTTGAGCAAAGAAGTTGGCAAGCAATTTCTCATGATGATCCGCCAATGGGTTTTGGCTGATGGCAGGTGCCAGGAAGTCACAAGGGATCAATTTTGTTCCCTGATGAATTAATTGATAAAACGCATGCTGTCCATTAGTGCCGGGCTCTCCCCAGATAATTGGACCTGTTTGATAGCTCACTTTTTCTCCATTTCTTCCTACATACTTACCATTACTTTCCATGTCACCTTGCTGTAAGTAAGGTGCGAAAGCATGCATGTATTGATCATATGGCAAGATTGCCTGGGTTTCAGCTCCAAAGAAGTTATTGTACCAAATTCCTA
Source organism: uncultured Marinoscillum sp. (assembly GCA_963996645.1). GTDB lineage: Bacteria > Bacteroidota > Bacteroidia > Cytophagales > Cyclobacteriaceae > Marinoscillum. The sequence goes on along the minus strand of CAXEKM010000388.1, from coordinate 4,320 downwards.
ACAATGCAAGTATGGTTGGTAGGTTTTCTTCGTCTGGCGTATTGAGGAAATGGTTATCCATAGCCTCTGCACCCTTGAGCAATTGTTCGAAATTATCGTATCCAATCGCACAAGCGATAGACATGCCTATTGCAGACCACAGTGAATAACGACCACCTACCCAGTCCCAAAACTCAAACATGTTATTGGTGTCTATACCGAATTCCGAAACAGCTTCTTTGTTGGTGGAAAGAGCGATGAAATGATTCTTTACGAAAGTTTCATTTTTAGCGGACTCTAAGAACCATGATTTTGCTGAGTTAGCATTGGTCATGGTTTCTTGTGTAGTAAATGTTTTGGAAGCGATGATGAAAAGGGTTGTTTCCGGGTTCACTTGCTTCAAGGTAGATACAATGTGAGTGCCATCTACATTGGATACAAAGTGAGAGGTGATACCTTCTACCTGATAGGGTTTTAGGCTCTCAGTAACCATGAATGGGCCTAAGTCCGATCCACCTATACCAATATTCACAACATCTGTGATTTTCTTTCCTGTGTAACCTTTGAGTTGACCAGAGTGTAGTTTTTCAGTGAAGGTTTTGATACGAGAAAGTACACCCAGAACTTCTGGAGTCACGTCTTTACCTTGATCGCTAAATGTTTTCCCTGATAAGCCTCTAAGCGCTACATGTAGCACAGCTCTATCTTCTGTTAGATTGATGTGATCACCTCCAAACATCGCTTGTTTGGCATCAGCCAGGCCAACTTCTTTGGCTAGGTCAAATAGCAGATCAAGCGTTTCTTGAGTGATGCGATTTTTTGAATAGTCCAGAAGGATGTCTTCAAATTGAACTGAAAATTTGCTGAATCGATTAGCATCTTCAGCAAATAGAGACTTCATATGAGTCTCTTTTAGTTCGTTGTAATGTTTTTCTAGTTTACCCCATGCAGAGGTTTTAGTAGGATCTATAGTAGGTAACATGCAATTTCTATTTTCGATGCAAACATTACAATAAACCCCAACTTATACAATAAAGGTTCATTGTAAAAGATGGGGTTTACTAAAAATCTTTAGGTCTTGTTAGAAGATGAGTCCGTATCCGTAGCCTTCTCTCTCAAATAGGATGTACATATACACAATGAAGCCTAAGAGATAGATAAATCCTTCTGCTCTATCCAATTTGTATTTGGCAAATGTGAACATGAAAATGAACAACATGAATGTGCCTCCCATTACGAAGTATAAATCCAAATTAAGTGAAGCAGGGTATCCAAGTGGAGCATGGACTAATCCTGTCGCACCTATCACCAATAACAGGTTGAAGATGTTGGAACCAACAATGTTTCCAACTGCTAAATCTGATTTTTTCTGGAAAGCAGCTACAGCTGAGGTTGCAAGTTCAGGAAGCGAAGTTCCAGCAGCAAGGATTGTAAGTCCAATTAACTTCTCACTAACATCAAAAATGGTAGCAATTTCAACTGCGTTCTTCACGATCATCTGACCGCCGAAGATCAATCCTGCAATACCAAGGACAATCATCACAGTGGTTTTGACACTACTGTAAATCTCAATATCCTCCACCATGTCACTTTCTTCAGGATTTCTTGTAAGGTTCATGAAGATGTAGGTAAGGAAACCTCCAAACATTACGATAAGTACAAGAGAATCAACAATAGTTAATTGATTAGACTCTGCTCCAAGGAACATGACATCATTAACCAGAAAGAAGAAGATGAATGTGGCGATCAAAGAATATGGAATTTCTTTCCATAATGCATTCCTCTGAACCGTCAATGGATAAATCACACTGGAAACACCGAGTATTAGAAATATGTTGAATATGTTAGATCCGATGATGTTTCCAAAAACAATATCATGAGTCAATACGCCATCAGCACCTTCGTTTGGTACTGATCCAGAAATGATATTAACTACCAGTTCAGGTGCAGAGGTTCCCATGGCCACTACCGTAAGGCCGATAGCGATATCAGATACGTTGAATCGTTTGGCTAAGGAACTAGCTCCATTCACCAAAAAATCAGCTCCCTTTATGAGGAGGACAAATCCAACAATTACAAGTATTATATTAATAAATACTGACAAGGCGGTTCCAGGTTAGATCGGTTGATAATATAAATATATGCAGAATGTTTTTCAAAATTCCTTGCAAGATAAATAGATCTAAAGATTTAAGCAACAAGGTGTAAAAAGTTATAAACCAAGCTCTTCCATGATTTTATCAGTCTTATTCTTAAGTTCTGAGACTGTTTGATCATAGTTTGAAAGATCATCTATTTTGGTGTTTACCGAGAAATAAAACTTGATTTTCGGCTCAGTACCAGATGGTCTCACTGAAATTTTACTGCCATCATCTGTAATAAACTGCAATACATTCGATGAAGGGAAGTTAATCTTCGAAGAAACTCCGCTACTTAGATCTTTTTGTTCTCCAATTTTATAATCAATTAAAGTTTTAACAGTTGACCCACCAAGGCTCTTTGGAGGATCTTGTCTAAACTTAATCATCATTTCGTTAATTTCCTCTGCTCCTGACTTACCTTTTTTAGTCAAAGACTTTAAAGACTCCTGGAACAAGCCGAATTCACTGTGAATATTTTTCAATAAGTCATACAGCGAAGTGCCTTCGGATTTAGCCCATGCTGCCATTTCTGCGATCATAGCGCATGAGGCAATCGCATCTTTATCACGTACGGCATCACCTATCAGGTATCCATAACTTTCTTCTCCACCACCTATGAACTGTTCTTTACCTTCTAGATCACGGATGACCTCAGCGATGAATTTGAACCCTGTTAGAGTGTTGTACAGTTTTACTTCATACTTTTCTGCAATTTTTTCGATCAGGTCAGTAGTCACAATGGTTTTAACCACATATTCTTTTCCAGTGATTTTGCCATTCTCTTTCCACTTACGAAGCAAGTAATACAACAGGAGAGAGCCAGTTTGATTTCCATTCAAAAGTTGGAATACGCCTTTGTCGTTTTTAACTGCAATACCAACTCGGTCAGAATCTGGGTCAGTGGCCATCACAAGATCAGCATCAATTGCTTCAGCTTTTTTCAATGCAAGACTTAGTGCTTCAGCCTCTTCCGGGTTCGGATAGACAACTGTAGGGAAGTTGCCATCTGGCTCGACCTGTTCCTCAACTTGTGTTACATTCTCAAAGCCAAATTTTTGAAGTACCGGTGGAACGAGCGTAGAGCCTGTACCGTGAATACCACTAAATACGATTTTCAAATCTTTTTCTTTCTCAATTGCATCTGGAGAAAGTGAAAGAGATTTGATCATATCTAGATAGACTTCATCTATTTCTTTTCCTATTGGCTGGATCAATGTATCATCTGCTTCAAACTTTACGTCATCAATAGATTGAATTTTTCCAACCTCTGTGATCACATTTTTGTCATGTGGAGGAACAATTTGTGCTCCATCATCCCAGTAAGCCTTATAGCCATTATATTCTTTTGGGTTGTGAGATGCGGTAAGTACCACACCACTTTTACACCCAAGATGTCTGATTGCAAAAGACAGTTCTGGAGTTGGTCTTAGTGCTTCGAATAGATAAACTTTTATGCCATTGGCAGAAAAAACAGCAGCTGTAGTTTCAGCAAAAAATCGACTGTTGTTTCTACTATCGTGAGCTATTGCAACACTTATTTCTTCTCCAGCGAAGTTGATATTTAGATAGTTAGCAAGACCTTGTGTAGCCATCCCAACAGTGTATTTATTCATTCTGTTGGATCCGTAACCCATTATACCTCTGAGTCCACCTGTTCCAAATTCCAGGTCCTTATAGAAGCATTCGGTTAATTCACTTTGGTCCGATGAGTCTATCATTTTTTGGATAGCATCTTTGGTTTCCTGATCAACTTTTTGGCTACTCAGCCATTTTTGCGCTTTCTCTACTATTTCCATTGTGAAATTATAATTATGGCAATTTTAAGGTTATTTAAACCTATTTTAATTGAATATTAATAATTAATTATGGTATTGATTTAAAATATCTTAAAATTTGCATCGTATTAATCAAGTAAAACTGATAACAAACTCTAAACGGGTATGAATATAAGTAATCTTAATCAGGCATTCATTGAAATAGCCGAAAAGAAAAATCGCTTAAATCAGTGTGATAAAGCAGATAAACTCTATTCTTCTTTAAATGAGGAGATTGTGAAATTGGAAGAACAATTCCAGTTTGAATATGGTGCTTTTATTGAGGAAGCACTATTTAATGTGCACGATGAATTTTGCCCAGACAATGAAGTCAGAAAGCCTATTTATTACATGGCTAACTCGTATTCATCCGACTCAACGACTTG
>CAXEKM010000387.1:0-2476 GCA_963996645.1 uncultured Marinoscillum sp. | reverse complement strand
CATATAAAACCTTTTTATCAAAGCTGCTAACCATCATCGCAACTTGAAGCATTAATGTTGATTTCCCTATGCCTGGCTCACCGCCAATAAGTATAAGTGATCCAGGTACAACTCCACCTCCCAAGACTCTATCGAGCTCTACCTCACCAGATGACAGTCGTGTGACTTTGTCTATACTGACTTCTAACAGTGGCCTTACTTTAGTTCTAAGAACTCCTCCAGCATCACCTGCGGCATACCTATGTGCTCGCTTCCCGGAAGCTGCAAGCGCTTCAACGGAAAGCGTATTCCAAGCCTTACAACTTGGACACTTTCCCACCCATTGAGATGTTGAGGCTCCGCAGTCTGAACAAGTGTATCGGATGCGAGTTTTAGCCAAACTTACTTTTTTCTAAATACACTGTTAGCGAAAAATATTAACCGTGCCTTGGTATTCTAAGTCGTTTGGTAGAAGTATCGTATACCAGTATGTCCCATCTGAAGCATCGTCACCCCACCATGGTGCCTCGTTCTTATAGTTGAAATTCTCATAAACGAGATTACCCCACCTATCGAATATTCTGACAAGGACATTGTCATAGTTTTCCAGACCAAGAATCTCAAAGTTCTTATTTAAAGTGTCTGCATTTCTTGGAGTGAATACATTAGGAATTGTGAGATCACAGTTGTCGACATCTACGTCAACCTCCCAAAGCAATCCACCTGGAGCGCAAGGGTTAGCGAGAGTACCTTGAATTGTGAATACTGTATTCCCTGTTTCCAAACATTCTTCTGGGAACTGCCAACTGGTAAGCGTTTGGGTTTCATCATTACCGAAATAAACATATTCATTATTGCAATCTACTGTTGACCATGATATGTCACTATAAGGAGGGCCCGGTTGAGTTGCATTCAAATCAAATGTATATGGAATCTCAGGGCACATCGTAATAATATCTTCAAGTTGATCTGATGGAACACCATTCACATCTGGATTTATAGTTGGCTCCTGACCTATAAATAAGAAAACACAGTGTTCAGTTACTCCACAGCCATAAGGGTCTTCAATATCTACACATATTTGTGACCCATTATAAGCCCAAATGGGACTTCCGTCTTCATCGAAAAGCAAATTGCCTTGTGCGTCAGTAGCCTGTAAATCTTCAGCTATTGTCCAACTTGCTCCCGTTGAGCCATCAGGCCATGTAGCTGTATACTGATCACTAGGAAGACTTAAATAGATCGTTGCAAATTCACCTGGATCAATACCTAAGCCATCACAATCTGTTACTACCCCCCCTACTCCAGTGGAAAAAACATCATCTATTTGATTTACAATATCAACAAATCCACAATCAGAATTTCCATTAGGAAAGCACTCATTTGTTACAGTTACACAGTAAGATCCTGTTGCGGTTACTACCAGTTCATCGTCGCCTTCAATGTCACCGCCATTCCAAGTCCACTCGTAATCCAAGTCGTAATTTTCATCGCCTTCAATTGGATCTATAGATAGAGAATCTTCTTCATCACATAGGAACATGCTATCGATGTTAGGCTCAAACTGTGAGGTAACTTCAACCTCAGCTTCATCAGAACCACAACCATTTTCAATTTCAACAACAATGATGGCTTCTATGTATTCATCATAATTATATTGGTTACTCAAAATATCATCCGTTCCAGGATATGGCCAGTTAATGGTCGCCGTTCCTCCAGCATCTGTCGTGTCTGCAGTAAGCTCCAATTCCTCTCCGTTACAGAGGAATACTTCAGTTTCATTTAACTCAATTGTAGGAGGCAGCGTAACCTCAACATCATAGCAGTAAGGTGTGTTACAGCTCTCCTCATAAAAGCAAAGCTCGTACATCCCATATTCCGTCGGAGCCCAGAGGGTATTATACTGAGTTTCATCTTCAAACCAAGAAGACCCTGGCCCCTGCGCTTCTTCCCAGATGCCAAAAGCTGGCACTGTTTCACAAATCGCGTCAGAAGAATAAATAATTCCTGCAAAAAGAGCATCAATAAGCGTTTCATTCCCATTATTGCTGCAATTAAAAATCTGAACCTGATTAAAAGCATCGTTATTTACATCAGCTGAGATATACTCTATTTCAATAATATCTTCAAAAGCTATGGGTACAGAAAAAGTCCCAAATGTGCTATTTATCAAAGTGATTGTAGAAACTACATCACCATTAACATCTTTTACAACAAGATATCCTGTATCTGGAAATCCAATTGTTGAATCTACATCAATAATATTATTATTACTTCCACTATTATAAACTATATCAGTTAATAACTTAGTTTTTGGATTGGGTTTAAAATCATCAATTGAGGCAGCTTCCTCTATAATATCAAGACTAACTTGATAATATTGACTACGCTCTTCAGGACTTACAAATTCAACAGTAGTAGATCCAGATCCTACCTTAGAATTATATAAAACTTTTCTTACATTAGCAACAGATCCTTTCGCTCCAGTAGAATCTTG
>CAXEKM010000386.1:0-5244 GCA_963996645.1 uncultured Marinoscillum sp. | reverse complement strand
TTGTTGTTGAAAATGATACTGAGTCAACTGATCTTTTGGATAAGTTGTATGATAAGGTGGAGGTTTCAGATACCGTTCAAGTTCCTATTCGCAAGTTAGATGCCTTAATGAATCAAATGGGGCAATTGATTATAGAGCGTGATCGTTTGGCATCGAAAGAAGATAGTCGAGCACACAAAGCTGAATTGTCTAGTTTGCATAGAATCACTTCTGACCTCCAGTACAGTGTTATGAATGTTCGCCTGGTACAGGTAGGAACATTGTTCAATAAATTTCATCGGGTCGTTAGAGATGTAGCTGAAGTAGAAAAGAAGATGGTTTCGCTTCAGATCAAAGGATCGGATGTGGAAATCGATCGCACCGTATTAAAAACGATCAGTGATTCGTTAATCCATCTGGTTAGAAATGCCATTGGACATGGTTTGGAAACTGCGGATGTCCGTAAGGAATTAAATAAGCCGGTAACAGGTGTCGTAACCTTAAACGCTTATAGTGATAAGGATCATGTGATCATTGAAGTTACTGATGATGGAGCAGGTGTGGATCCAGAAGCAATCAGAGAAAAATTAATCAGTAAAGGGATTGTCACAGCGATTCAAGCCAGGTCAATGAGTGACGATGAGCTGATCATGCATATTTTCCATACAGGATTTTCCAGTGCTAATCAGGTGAGTGAAATATCAGGTAGAGGTGTAGGCATGGATGTGGTGAAGAAGTCTGTAGAGACAATTGGAGGTCAGGTAAATGTTCAAACTAAAGTAGGAGTTGGAACGACAATCAGATTAAAACTGCCTGCCTCTTTAGTGGTAAAAGGAGTGTTAATGTTTACAATGAATACTCAGGAATATGCTGTGCCGTTGGCATATACTGCTTCAGTTATTTCATTGACTAAAAAAGACATTCGTAAAGCAGGATTAGGGCTGATGGCCACCTTCTTGAATAAGCCTATTTCCATTGTCTTTTTGAGTGATCTGTTGCGCATGGAGGATTTTTCTCAAATATATGATCATGGCAATCTGCATCATTCATTTGATGAGAAGTCTTCATCAGAGAAGTTTGAAGTAATCGTTTTGTCAAATTCGGGAAGAGAATTTGGTATTGTAGTAGATAAGCTACTTCAGCAAAAAGAAGTGATTGAAAAACCATTGCCTTACCCTTTGGAAGGCAATGTGCTGTTGAGCGGAACAACTATCCTCGGTACTGGAAATATCTGTATGATATTGGATGCTGTGGCCATTACGGAGATGTTGTATTCCACAAAGTTTAAAGTATATGAATCTCAAAAAGCGTCGTAAGTCATGGTGAGTGAAGAATTAATCAATGCAAGAGCAATATTAGAAGGAAGCATTATTCGATCAGCGCAGTGTTTTTCGGAGATGATCAATAGTCGGGTGCATATAGAAGATTTATCAATTGTGTTTGACTCGGCAATGTTGAACCTGTCCAATCAAAATCATGGTGAAGGCTCTATTCTGTTGAAAACAGAAATAGCAGGAGCCATAGGAGGAATTAATTACGCGATATATAGCAAAGAGGAAGTCAAATTGCTTTGTGGTCAGGTGCTGGACGGCAACCTTGAAAAATCTCAATACTATGAATTTATGATTGGCTTTTTGAAGGAAGTTGAGAATGTGTTGGCTGCTGCTGTAGTGACAGAAATGGCGAACCATCTGGATGAGCCAATCTTTGGTGATGTGCCTAAAATTGAGGCGGTCAGTGTGGATGGAATTATGGAGGTAATCGAAAAAGAGACTGGACCATTGAAACCGAATACGGTGATTTCATGTGGATTCAGTATTCCTTCAGTCAATATTTCTCCGAGAATCGTGTGGTTTTTCAATGATTCTCTAGTGAATGCAATTATTAAAGAAAAAAGCCAAAAAGTAGCCTGATGGGAAATTTAGCCATTAGCGAGGAAGAAGTGAAGTCGTTGATGATCGCCATGAAAAAGCGATATGATCTTGATTTTACTAACTACGAAACGAGTTCGCTTTGTAGAGGAGTGACACGTTTGATGGCGAAGCATAAAATTTCCGCACCATTAGAGTTATGGTCAAGAGTATTGAAGGATGATGATTTCTTTCTTAACAGTATTGACGATCTGATGATCAACTTGACAGAGTTGTTTCGTAATCCGGAAGCCTGGTTAGGGGTGCGTCAAAATGTTCTTGAAAATCTGAAGTATAAGCAGAGTCTTAAGGTCTGGCATGCAGGATGCTCTACTGGGGAAGAGGTTTATACCATGGCCATGATTTTGGATGATTGTGGCTTGTTGGAGTCTAGTGAAATAGTAGCTACTGACTTAAGTAAAAAAGCACTTTCACAAGCTCAGAATGGGGAATATTCTATTCAAATAATGAACAAATATGCTAAATCATTTAAGGCATTTTTCCCGAAAAGGTCATTAGAGGATTTTTTTGATTTCGAAGCTGATAATGCGACCATTAAATCTAAGTTCAAGAAGAATGTCACATTTCAGCAGCACAACCTTGTGAGTTGTGAAATGTCAGGCAAGTATGACATCATTTTTTGTCGGAATGTACTGATTTATTTTGATGGGATATTGAAAGAACGAATCATCAACTTTTTGGAAAGTTGTTTAACTGAAGATGGATATCTGGTTTTGGGCTTTTATGACACCATCCCACAACGAATCCTGGAAGTATTTGACGTGAAAGATCAAAACTCAAGGATCTATAAAAAGAAGGTAAAAGAAATAATTAAAGCAATATGAAAAAGTCAGATCTTATAATTGATGATTCAGCTTATGCGCGCAAAGTCATCGGTATGGCTTTGAACAAAGCAGGATATGAAGATATCGCTTTTGCAGAAACAGGCGAAGAGGCGATTGATGCTGCTATTCGATTAAACCCTGATTTCATCACCTTGGACAATGTATTGCCGGATATGCTTGGTTTGGATATTCTGAAAGTGATCAAGGAGGAGCAATTAAAGGCGGATGTTCTTATCATCAGTGCTATAGGTCAGCAATCGGCAGTGGAGGACGGGCTGAAATTAGGCGCATTTAAATACATAGTCAAGCCATTTACACTTGATGATGTCATGCAGGCTCTCACAGAGCTGGCAACAAAAAAAGTACAACTATCTATTCAATCATAACTAAACTTTAAGCAAATGGAAGTATTAATCGTAGAAGACTCGGTATACATGAGGGCAGTCATACGGACCGTAGTGACCAAATATGGAATGACAGTAGTCGGTGAAGCTAAAAATGGTGTGGAGGCCATTGACATGGCTTTAGAACTAAACCCAGATTTAATCACTGTAGATAATGTTTTGCCAGACATGTTGGGCTTAGATATATTAAAATCTCTTCAAGAGGAGAATCTAAGAGCTAAGAAAGTCATGATCAGTGCAGTAGGTGATAAGATTACGCAATCTAAGGCAGCAAAATTGGGAGCTCTGGCTTATATAGTAAAGCCCTTTGAGCCAAAGCAATTAACGATGGTGTTGGATGAGATCTTCAGTCACTCCATGCGCAAATATGCCTAAACCGAAAAGCTAGACAAACCATTTTGATATCGTTGCAACGCTGTTCCATAAGGATAGCGTATTAAAAAAATGGTGTGCTTTTCAGTTTAGAATTTTGAATGAAGGTTCTTATTGTTTCTGGATTCTTTTGACAACTTGAGAGTTGTCATTGTAAAATGTGAGAATGAATATCCCATGCTTGTCCTCCAAGCTAGCGTTAATAATCTTTTCTGCCTCTTGTCCAATTCTGTTTGATTCTCTACAGATTATTCTGCCCTCAATATCACTCACTTCAAAACTTTTAAATCCATTTCCCATAATTTTTATAGGTCCGGTAGTTGGGTTCGGATACACTTCTAAGCTTGATTGCAGGATGGTTTTTGTTAATACAATTGGTCCATACACTTCAGTGTTGCCATCGAAATCTACCTGTGTGATTTGGTAATAACTATCTTCACTGAACGAGTAGTCTGTAATGGAATAAGAAGTAGTTTCGTCCGTTGTGCCTTTTCCGCTTACCAGTTCTATAGACTCCCAGCTTCCACCTGTGGTCATCTTTTGAACTTCAAAATAGTCATTGTCCCACTCTTTGGTGGTGGTCCAGGAAAGGCAGGCATTTTGATTGTCTTCCTTCGCATTAAATTCTAACATGACAACAGGTAATGGTGTACATCCGCCTCCACAACAACCAGTTTCACAGTCTGCGGCGGTTCCATCAGTGATCGTTACTGTTCCTCCATTGTAATTAAATGTTCCAGACTCTAGTGTTCCAGTATCTGATACATTTGTTGTTCCAGTATTATTGTTATTGTATTCTCCAGCAACCTGCATATCACCATCTACATCGGTATTTCCTGGTCCAAGAGGAAGAACTATAAAGCCATCACCTCCATTGTTATAGTTTCCACCAACGATGAATGACCCATTTGGCCCAACGTATACGTTGGCTGTAGCTAGAAGTGAACCGACATTAACATCTCCTGTCACGATTACTACACCAAAGACATCCACATCATCATAGATATTAAAATCGCCATCTATATAGAGAGTGTCTCCCTCAGGAATAGTTAATGTAGAAATTCCAAGGCTAAGATCCCCCTGATTAATGTCTACTGAGTAGTTGCATCGGCCATCGATAGTACGCGATGAATTTCTGAATTGAGTAGTAGTAGGACACGTCTGTCCAAAAAGGTTTAGCGTGCCAACAAACGTTAGCACTATGAATAGTTTAAAGGCTTTCATTGCGATGATAGTATTGTTTCAAAAAACAGCTAAAGTGATACAGTAAAAATACCCTTCAATCAAGTGGAATACTTGAGTAGAAAACCTAATAAAGTCTTATAGGTGAGATACTTAAGGTATTGGGGAATTGCTTAAAATCATATGGTTACTTATAAGGTGTTGGTGGTTAATTTTTCATTAATCGTTCGATAAGGTTTCTATCAGTGCCATAGAAAGTGAGAATGAATAGTCCTTTTTTGTTTTCCAGGGCTTCATTGATGATTTTTTCGGCATCTCTTCCCATTCGGTTTGGTTCATTACATATTAAACTTCCTTTGGAGTCATGAATGGAAAATCCTGAGAAGCCTTTTCCCATGACTTGTACTGTTCCATGAGTAGGGTTTGGATAAATATTGATCACTGGAATGTCTGTGTCTTCTGTGGTAATAGATAATGGGCCGAAAATTTCTGTGGATCCGTCAAAGTCTACTTGTACAATTCGGTAATAGGAATCTTCGGTAAACGAATGAT
>CAXEKM010000385.1:0-3517 GCA_963996645.1 uncultured Marinoscillum sp. | reverse complement strand
GGTGTACGAAGTGCCGTTTTTCTACCCTTCAGTGATTTATCTTTAATCATAGTAGATGAGGAGCATGAGCCGAGTTTCAAGCAGCACGAACCGGCTCCCAGATATCATGCACGCGATGCATCGATTTACCTATCATCTATTTTTCATGGCAAAACACTCCTTGGCACTGCAACTCCAGCTTTAGAAACCTATACCAACGCTCTGGAAGGCAAATATGGACTGGTAGAGCTTACCGAACGATTTGGCTCTGTTTCCCTACCAAGAGTAACTTTCGCAAACCTCGTCATCGAGCGAAAGCAAAATAAAATGAAGGGTAATTTCAGCCTTACATTACTAAAAGCGATTCAAGAAACACTAGAAAGAAACAAGCAAGTAATTCTATTTCAAAACAGACGAGGATATGCTCCCTATGTAACTTGTCACAACTGTGGGTATATCCCAAAATGCCCTCATTGTGATGTAAGTCTTACCTATCACAGCTATCAAAACCTGTTGGTATGTCACTACTGTGGATATAAAACAGACATGTTGCTGGAATGCTTTCAGTGTCAAAGTCCTGAGATCAAAACCATGAGCTTCGGTACGGAGAAGATCGAGGAAGAATTGGAGTTATTGATTCCAGAGGCAAGAATACGCCGCATGGACCTGGACTCTACTCGCAGTAAATACAGCTATCAGAAGATCATTGATGAGTTCGAAAATGGAGAAATAGACATCCTGGTAGGTACTCAAATGGTTAGCAAAGGTCTTGACTTTGCTGGTGTGGAATTGGTCGGAGTTTTTGATGCAGATAGAATTATCCATTTCCCTGACTTCAGGTCACATGAAAGAGCTTATCAATTAATCCATCAGGTAAGTGGCAGAGCTGGCCGACGAGCAGATCAAGGCAAGGTTATTATTCAAACCAATGACCCTGATCAACCCATATTGCAACGTTTGAAGTATCAGGACTATCTCGGCTTCTACCAAAAAGAGCTTTTGGAGCGACAGCAATTCCAATACCCTCCATACTACCGAATCATAAACATCACCTTTAAAGATGTAGACAAGCAAGTGGCTGGCGATGCTGCTCGTTTCTATAGTATGGAGATCAGAAAACATCTTGGAGATGCTCGAGTCAATGGACCAATTGAGCCATTAATTAGTAAAATACGGAACCAATACTTGTTTGAAATCTTTATTAAAATTGAAAAACAGGGAATAAATCTGGCTGCGTTAAAAGAATTCCTGCTTAATTCGCGTAATATATTATTGAGTCAGCGTTCTTATAAAAGTGTTCGTGTCATTTTTGATGTTGATGCCATTTAATGAATAGATACTTAGTCATTTTAGGAGTTTGGATGTTATTCGCATGGGGTTGTGATCCATGTGCAGATTGTGGGGAACCGTTGATTTATGACCCTACAGTAAAAGTGGTGTTTGTAAACCAGGATAGTATCAATAAGGTTAATGCAATAGTTGCCTTTAATGATGACTCTATCAGCAACCTTGCAGATTGGAAATCTGATTTAACCGACTCCATTAATTTTCTGGATGATTCTTTAGATGCCTTACAGATCCTCATTGACGATGGAGCAACTGAATATCAAGCTGTATTTAACCGAATTACATTATTCAATGATTCGCTTGACGTGGTAAGAGACAGTGTAACCAAATATACTAGCTACGTCAAAGCAGAAAATACAGAACTGAAGAGCTTAATCACACTAATGAACAGTGGCAAGGTACAATTAAGCAAAGTAGTGCTGTTAAATAATGGCACAGAGCTGCTTTACGAAGATACAATGGCGACCTTCTCGCTTCCGTTACTTTTGGGTACCGTAGGAGAATACGCCGAGTCTAATTATGAAATAACCATAGTTGATACGGTCTTCAATCTAGACTTTAGCTATGTGACATATGAAACCATAAACGAAGCTCGAGTTGCTCGTGTGAGAGCTCGAGATCTGGATATTCTGAATAGTGACACAGTTCATGTAAATTGCGCAACCACTGAATGCATCAGCGATGAAACTACAGTTACTGTTTATTTTTAGTCTATTGTCATTTGGATGGCTTTCGGCTCAAGACCGAAACCCACCGGCGAAAATGCCTCCGAAGGGTCCTCCTCCAGTGATGAGAGATACTGTTCAGGTGGCAGACACATTGATACAAGATACTACGACCGTAGCTGTGGAGATACCAAAAGAACCAGCTCAGCCTTTCAGAATATCATTTATCATCGATTATGGTAAGCCTGCTATTTCTATTATCAGTGACGAGCAAAAGTATGAAGCCGGCGTAAACTTGCTCTTCTTTGATCACTACTCTATTGTGGCAGAATACGGATATGGCAGTCTTCACCCGAAGAATGCGTTACAAAATGGGAATTATTACTCTGAAGGAAATTACTTCCGTATAGGTGGTGGCTACATGAATAACCTCGATGCTAGAAGCAAGCTAGGATTTAGTGTGCGATACGGCCAAAGCAGCTTTACCGATAATGGAGAAGTGTACGTAGAAAGTGCCTCTGGCATACAAGAAGGCTATGAAACTACTTTTGGTCCGCGAAAATCAGAAGGACGCTGGGTGGAATTGGTGATTACATCAGAAAGCAGAATTGTATTCAATAAAGAAAACCCAGAGGCCAAAATCAATCACTTGTTTTCTCTGGGCTTTCATGCCAGGTTGCGGTTCCTCTCTTCCTATGATAGATATCCTATTTACGATACCTATGCAATTCCTGGCTATGGCAGAACGGTTAACAACCCCAACCCTGCCGTTAATCTATTCTTAAGGTTTACTCCTTTCTAGATATCCATTCTCTTAGTTGATTGATTTATCCGCGCTATTTAGGGCAGTCCGTGTGATGTTTTATTTGAATGTTGTAAATTCAGATAGACTTAATTTCAGACTTTCTAACTTAGGTTTATGGAAACTGTATTAGATTCATTAGGAGATATTGGTACCATTTTGACACTTGTAACCTTGTTAATAGGAATTTATAGGTACAACAATGATGTCAAAAGCAAACGAATTGAGAGATACCTAAGTAGCTCTCAACACATAAGGCAAATGGATTTTGACACGTGGAGCTATTTGAATCAGACGAAAAGCATATTAGAAGAAAACAATATTTCAAGTGAAATTGCAAATAGAATGTTTGATTTAAGACATTCTAAAGAATCACAATATCAAAATTTTTCACAGGCATACTTTAAAATCGTCAACTTACTTGATAACCTTGAAAATCTATCTATTGAAGTTGATTTGGGATCCAAAGATCTAAAAAGCATTATTCGATTAGATGGAGACCTAATAGTTGAAAATTATAATAGATATTTAAATGTTATTAAAATTATAAGAGAGAACATATCTCAAACCTGCTATAAAGACCTGCAACTTTTGGTTCAGAAAATAAAATCATATGACGTTATAGTCATTCACTCAAAAGACCAAGAATCAATAAAAGCTATTGATGTGATAAAAAAGTGGTCTACCAAGTGGTATTATTTAGATGAGTATGTCCAAAAAAAAT
>CAXEKM010000384.1:0-5576 GCA_963996645.1 uncultured Marinoscillum sp. | reverse complement strand
TACCTGCCCAAGAAGTGCGAATATACCGGCTCCAATCATTACACCGGTTCCAAGTGCTACAGCACCTGCCAGGGTTAGGCTGTTTTTTTTATAATCTGACATTTCATTTTACTTTAAAATCTTATAGATAATCCACCTCCACCACCAAACCGGTTATCGTAGCTGCCCATGAGCGAGAAGTTTTTAGAGAGCATGAACTCCGCACCAGCATTCCAGACAA
Organism: uncultured Marinoscillum sp.; assembly: GCA_963996645.1. Taxonomy (GTDB): domain Bacteria; phylum Bacteroidota; class Bacteroidia; order Cytophagales; family Cyclobacteriaceae; genus Marinoscillum. Next base: position 5,356 of record CAXEKM010000384.1, on the reverse strand, counting down.
TCTCTTCCTCAAAGTCCCTATTGTTCTCCAGGTTGTTTACCGCTCCTACATCAATTTGATATTCGTAATATCCGAATATTGAAAATCTGGGGAACAGCATCAGGGATCTGCCAATACCAACTCTAGGCCTCAGTTCGTTATCGATCCGAAGGTCTAAATTAAACATATAAGGGGAGAACCATCGGATACCAGCCACCGCTATGGTCTTTATTTCATCCAAACTGTTTCTGGTCGTATTTTCAACATTTACTCCCCCAAATACACGCACATAGTCATAGAGATAATATTCATAGGAAAACTCTGTTTCAACATTTCCATTCCAGCCATATTCTACACCAAGATTGAACTGGTTTCGGATGTTGGAAGAGACCAGGTTTAGCGCACCTGTGTGAGAAGCTACATCAGCCATTCCCCAGGTATAAAACTTATTTGTTTCGTGCACCAGTTTAGAAACAGGATAAGGCTCCATGCGTGGGTCTCTCGGTGTATCATAGCTAACTACCCGTGCCATTCCGCCCATCATGTGATAGAGGATATGGCAATGGAAAAACCAATCACCATATTCATTCCCATAAAATTCAATCGTTACTTTCTGCATTGGGGGTACATTCACGGTGTGCTTGAGCGGGGAATATTCTCCATTCTCATTGATCACTCTGAAAAAATGTCCGTGTAGGTGCATCGGATGGTGCATCATGGTAAGGTTGTTGAAAGTGATTCTCGTCACCTCACCTTCGTTGATTTTGATTTTATCAGTCTCTGAAAGAGGAATCCCGTTCATGCTCCAGATATATCTGTTCATGTTTCCCGTAAGGTTAAGCAGTACTTCTTTGACAGGTACATCTTTATCATAAGTCGTTGATTCAGGAGATTTTAAGTAGTCATAGTTATACTCTGAAAACATACGCATGTCCATTCCATCCATCGACTTAACTTCTGTGTGTTTCATATCCATCTTGGCCATTCCGGTCATATTTTGCTCATCAGAGTTCATTCCTTCCATGCCAGAATGATCCATTTTCTCTGACCCCATCTCCATATCACCATCGCTTCTTTGCATACCATCCATTTGCATACCCCACTTGCTCATAAGTTCTTGCGGATTGTCTTTTTTGGGTCTGAATTTTAATGCCGGAGCACCCATGCGCATATCCATCTTGGCCATTTTTTTCATCATGCCTATTTTGTCTGGCTGTGGCACCACAGGAGCCTCCATTGCTTCACCTTTTCCAAAAAATGCGGAAGCCGTCCCGGAACCATCCTGCGCTGTGGTTCTAAATTCTAATTTACCTTCATCGGGGATAGTAATAATGAAATCATACGTTTCTGCTATGGCAATGAAGGTTTTGTTCTGCTCCACTGGTTCCACATTGAGACCATCTGCCGACACAATCGTTGGATTACCTCCTCCAAACGTCATCCAAAACTGAGTGGAAGCAGCTCCATTGATTATTCTAAGCCTTACTTTTTCACCTGGGTTAAAATCTGGGTATTCTTGTGTTTGCTGACCATTGATAAGGAAGGCAGGGTAATAGATATCAGCGATATCAGCACTTTCCATTCTCTGTCTCCAAAAGTTGAATTGAGCACCTAATGCTCCTCTGGAAATAACCTGATTTAGTGGAGTGGCTGTTCCTTTTCTCCAGTTGTACCATTCTGTACCTCTTTTTAAGAACCGAAGTACCCTCATAGGTTTTTCATTGGTCCAGTCGGACAAAACCATGACCAACTCTTTGTCATATTCCAATGACTCTTCTTTTGGTTCTATAACAATGGATCCATAAACACCACTCTGTTCCTGTAGCATAGTATGTGAATGGTACCAATAAGTACCAGACTGCTTTATTGGAAACTCATATTTCTGAGTTTCACCGGGTTTAATAGGTGGTGTAGTTAGGTAAGGGACTCCATCATAAAAATTTGGAAGAAGTAATCCATGCCAATGAACGGAAGTTTCTTCATCCAATTCATTTTTTACATATATAATCGCATATTCTCCTTCCTTGAACCAAAGTGTAGGACCAGGAATTCCTCCATTGATGGTCATGCCTGTCACTTCCTTTCCTGCTTTCACCACTTGCTCGGCTCGTATGGTTATACTATAATCTCTGACCGGCAGATTTGCTGTATTTCCTTCTTTAGATTTTTCTTTAATGTCCTGGGAATAAAGAGGTAAACAAGCGACTAAAACAAATGAAAATTGAATGGTAATAATTTTTAATATGATGTGCTTTCTCGAATAGTTTAACATTGATAATTAAATTGAATTAAGAGTTAATTGATCATTGCCCTTTAGCTTGGGCAAGACCCAACAAAAGATGATCATCAGAAAAGTCCTCCAGCATCTTTAATGTCCCAAAAGGATTTTTAGACTGGAAATAAAATTTAAAGATCAAATCTGACTATCAAGAAAGTAACAAAGCCATTCACAATCTGTTTTGATGATATCTTGGTAGATATTTATGATATTTTGCTTTTTCAGCAAACATTACCTTCAAATGTGTACAGCTCTGTCTTTTTCAGTTTGTTGATAATTTCATTTGGAGATATTACTTCTTCTATATGATATATCCCACTTAATATGTTATCTTTTTGCATTATCCATTTAACTGTGAGTGCCCCCACTTCTGCAGTTGCTTGCGCTTCACATTTACCAGTTAATGTCATTGCCCGATTGAGCCTTTTATCATTATGCTTCCCCCTTACGGAAACTTTAATAGCATATTTATCATCCCCAATTGCAAGAACTTTGAAAACATGCTTCACAATTGATTTTACTTTTTGATACTTTAACAATCTAAAAACTCTTAAAATCGATAGTACAGATAGAATTTTGGTAACAAGTCTACTACTAAAGCATATTCTCGTTATTACGTTTTTGATGCCCAATGACTCTTGTAAAACATGCTGATCTGAAAAATTGAACGTATATGTTCTATGTTTTCCAAGTTCATTTGAAAAATGGACCATTTTGCCCGCACCAAAACTTCTAGTTATTCGATTTATACCATTTACCCTGAGCATATAATCTCTAGAAACATTATCAATCATCCAGTCAATTGACCCTTCACCATGTTTTTCTCCCAACCCAATTAGCAAGTGTATTTCGGCATCTTCAATGAAATCCATTGCAGAAATGCATTGCTTGACAAGTAAGTTGGATATTCCTGGTGCTAACCCCACACTTATAATTCCTATGACTCCATTTTTTTTAGCCAGATCATCACATAATTTAATTTGCCTAATAATCTGGTAAGATGCGGTAATATCCACATAATGAATTCCTGCCTGAAAGCAATGGACGGCAAATACATTAGTACTTAACTCGCAACATGTGATTATTATCTTCACATCTTCAAAAAGGTCAGCTTTCCAAGTTCCATTAAAGTCAACCTCTCTGGGTATAATTGCTCTATTTGTTTCTAAACTTAATGCCTGAGCTTTTTCAAAATTTCTACCCGCAGCAATCACTTGACCGGGATATTGACGAGATAATATTTTACTTACCCTCTTACCTACATCTCCGTAACCACCCATTACCATTATTTTAGACTTATCTCTCATAATATGATTGATTTAAAAGTTCTCATTTGCCAAGCCAATAGAACTTTTTGTTTTAATAACGATTGCCTTTCAAATCCTATAAGTCAAGAATCACAATCTCCTGTTACTTTCAAAAAACTTAACAGCTAGGCTTTACAATATTTGATTTTATTAATGAACTGCTACTGTATCTTGATAGGGAATCGCTTCATCATCTTATGTATTGCAGGATGTAGATCTTCATACTTTGCCTTATGATCATACAAATCTCCCTGGGCCACACCTTCCCACACCAGCACATTGGTTTCCCTATCAATAGCGGATAATTTCACCCCTCCATGGATATACTCCATTTTTTCAGGTTTTGTGTAGTCATATCGCCAGCCCGGTTTACCGGTGAGCTTACCGTTTTTAAGATACAATGTAGGGGCATTGTAATACCCGGCATCAAAAATATCCGGAGTATCATACACTGTTGGGAGCGTTACCTCTCTGGCATGACTAAGCCATTCAATCTGTAGCAAAAGTTGCGCATTGGCAGTGTCTGGCTGGAGTCCTCGCTCCGCAAAACAATGAATCAAATAAGCTCGTGTTTGTTGCCTGATATAGTCATCCGCATACACTGAATCTTCAGAATGTTTCGACTCTGGCAACAAAGCGTAAGTCTCGTATTTTTCAAAATCAATACTTCTATCTCGAAATATCTGCACGTCTTTGTAAACATTACATGAGACAACTGCTATGATAATTCCAATGCATATAGATACACTCTTTTTCATTTGTTTTAGCGTTGGTCTCCGGCAACCGACTCACCTAACCCGAAGCTTCAGCCAGCCGGCCATACGCCGGAGTGGTATTATACTTACTTCAACGTTTTAATAATGTATGGCATTTATGATATCTTGAGGAATGTTCACTGTATTTAATCCGCACCACACCCTCTTAATTATTCTTACTCACACTTAACTCGGTATCCTCATAAGGCTGAAGCTCTGCTTCAAGGCGAATATTAACTACAGGATAATCCGAATATTTAATGAATCTTTTTCCAAACCATTTACCTTCAACCCCAAAATACAGATAGAGTGTAAGATTACCTTGATGACCATCCAAGCTATCACCCAGTGCACCCATGATACTCACTGGCCCTCCATCCACATCATTGAATACCCTTCCAATAAGTGAAAATTGTAGAAGCTCCTCTTGTCCATATATAACATCCTTTTGTAGTATTTCTACTTTAACCACAAATTCATCTTCATTTTTCCGAAAGAGTCTTCGATCTATTTTCCTATTCCCGGTTTTGAAATCTGAACCTTTTATAGTAACCCACAAAACAATCTTGTCCCTATTGAAAATTACATCCACCTCATCGCTATTACCGGTAAATATTCCATGATTGTATCCAAAATGAATGGACATATCACCCTCATTTGCCAGGTAGTACTTCTGTGCAACCGTTTCTGATCCCAACAACATAGCCACTCCAACCAGAAAACATCTCAATACTTTAATACTATCTCCTAATGTCATCTCTACCTCCCTACTCACAAAGCCACAAAAGCTTATTAAACATAAAATAATGCAGCCCTTTGCATCCGTTTTCTGATCTGTACTGATCTATTCTCAGCTTAAGGTCATCATAGAAGTTGACCTCTCCCAGGGTTTCCCACTCATGGATCAGATTCCTTCTATGATCCCATATTGGAAAGAAATGCGGGTCATGAGCACATAGCAAGTAAGAGACCACATATTTCACTTCTCTTAAATAACGCAGGTCATTACACAGCAGGTTAAAAAGACTCAGATCCCT